>JALRDM010000121.1 GCA_023262195.1 Salibacteraceae bacterium
TGATAATAACATCCATGACGTGAAGGTGCAGTCGGTGGAGGGTGAACTGACAGATCATTACAACCCTGCCAATAAGACAATAAACCTGAGCCGAGAAGTATATCTCGGTCGTAACGTCTCGGCTGCGGCTGTAGCGGCTCACGAAACTGGGCATGCCGTACAACACGCCACGGCCTATGCTATGTTGGGTTTTAGGTCGGCCATGGTACCTGTGGTTAATTTAAGCTCAAGGTTGATGAACATCATCTTTATCGTTGGAATCTTCGGTGCTTTTGCATTGCCCAATTTTGGTCCACAGTTGGTCACAATATTGATTTTAGCACAAGCGGTAATTACCTTATTTAGCCTTGTAACATTGCCCGTGGAATTTGACGCATCAGCTAGAGCTTTACAATGGCTCAACATGAGTAAAATTACTGTGGGAGAAGAGCATGATAAAGCTAAAAATGCGTTACGCTGGGCTGCCAGTACCTATGTAGTGGCTACTTTGGCAGCAATTTCTCAGCTAATTTATTTTGTGATGGCATTTGCTGGAGGAGGAGATGATTAAACTTTAGTTATGAAGAAATCTTTAGGAACAGCAATCGTTACCGCTTGTTTTACGTTGAGTGTGATGGCTCAGAATGTGCCTTCCGTCAACTCGAAAATTGACCATGTAACTGTCTACCCGAGTGGAGCGCATATTAATCGCACAGCTTCGGTAAACTTGATGAGTGGAAGACAGGTCTTAAACTTTACAGGGTTAGCCTCTGAGCTCGTATCTAATTCTATCAGCGTATCTGTCCCCAATGGAGTTGAAGTGCTAAGTGTCACATCAAAGGTGAATTTTCTAAAACCGGGTCAACGCCCCGAACGTGTGCGCATCATGGAAGATTCGCTACAAACGTTAGAATTCGATTCTAAGTTTAATGCAAACATGTTAGCCGTTTACTCTGGAGAAAAGCAAATGATTCTGGCAAATCAACAAGTAGGTTGGGATGCTGATAATCGAGCGTTTTTAATTGAAGACCTCGAAGATCTCAGTGATTTTTACCGAGATCGGTTGGCTGATATCATGCTCAAGGTGATGCAAATCGAGCAAAAACAGACCAATATCAATAAGCGTATTGCTAGACTTAGGAGGCAGTTAAACGAGGAAAATACAAGACTCAACAAAGCTACCGGAGAGGTAATGGTGGAGGTGTTTTCTAAGGCAAAAACTACAGCTAAAATTGAATTCAGTTACATGACTCGCTCGGCAGGATGGAGACCGAATTATAACGTGAATGTATCTGAGGTTGATCAGCCATTAAAGCTGGCCTACAATGCCAAGCTTTTCCAAAATACTGGCGTAGATTGGGATAATATCAGCCTCACACTTACCAATGCAAATCCGAATATGAATGGAAATAAGCCAGTGCTTCATCCATGGAGGTTGCACTTTGTGGAAAATTATGGGCGTCCGATGGGCTACAGCAATAAGATGGCGGAAGAGGCTATTGAAGCTAAACCGATGACTATAAGAGGTGCCCGCGCTGAAGCTGACTTCGAGTCGGGAGCTACCATAGATTATCCAATGAATGATGCAGTAACTCAATTCCAGCTTAATGATCGCTACTCGATTCTATCCAATGGCAAGGAGCAAGGTGTGAGTTTAGATGAATTGACCATTCCTGCCAAGTATGAATACTACGCTGCGCCAAAAGTTGATCCTGCTGCATTTCTTATCGCAAGAGTTTCTGAATTTGAACAATACGATCTGTTGCCCGGTACAGCGAATCTCTTTTTTGCCAACACTTATGTTGGTGAGGTTTACCTAGATCCGGGTATCACCTCCGATACGTTGGAATTGAGCCTTGGAAGAGATCAGAGCATTGTGGTTAAGCGCGAGAAAATCCTAGAGTTTTGCCAAAATAAAAGGATTGGAAACACTACAAAAGAGGAGATTGCAATTCAAATCACTGTGAAAAACACCAAAGGGACCAAAATACAGATGGTGATTGAGGATCAGGTGCCCGTATCAACGAATAAAGACATTGTGGTGGATGGTATTGAAGCCAAGGGAGCCAAACGAACTGAGGAAACCGGTAAGCTGCGATGGACTAAGAATATTATGGGTGGGGAAACCGAAGAAATGACGCTTAGGTATACTATAAAGTACCCTTCGGACAAGAAAATCAACTTTTAATCGAAAGGTTGTAACATTTTCAAAACCACAAGGGTATCTAGTGTAGTTAGTGGTTCAAAATTGAATCAGAAATGGTAAAGGGAGAAAGGAGCGAGAATTCGCTCCTTTTTTATTTGTTTCGACTACATTTCCCCCATGATTGAAAAACTGCAACGGTTTAAAGTAAATCCATTCTTTCATACTTACTTAAGCCAAGTAAAGCATACCGAACTTGAAAAAGAACTCGTTGACTCTATCCAAATTCTTGAAGAATTGATGGGCACTTTGACCCCAAATAAGCTTGCATTCGCTTATGCTTCGAATAAGTGGACCATTGCAGAAGTAATTGGTCATTGTATAGAAACTGAAATCATCTTTGGTTATAGAGCCTTGACCATTGCTCGGTCTGATGAACGGGTAGATTTACCTGGATATGATGAAAATGAATTTGCCTCTAATATGAATATGGCGGGTCTTTCTGGACCTCAATTGTGCCAATATGCAATCAACGTCAGACACTCTACGCTCAATATGCTCAAAACTATGAGCCAAGACCAGTTGAATAAAACTGGTATAGCAAATAACTCGGAGGTGCAAGTGGTGGCCCTGTTCTACATAATCAGTGGTCACTTGAGGCATCACGTTTCTGTAATTAAGCATAAGTATTTAGGATAATTTTAGCAAATGCTTACGAAGGATAGAATAGCGCATTATCTCTACCTATTTGTCACCACGCTTATAATTGTGGCACCAGCTTTATACAACAGGTATCCGTTGGTTTACTTTGATAGTGGTGCATATATGGAAATGGCAGCAAGTCTTGAACCATCATTTCATCGTGCCATAGGCTATCCATTGCTTATGCGCATTTTCGGATTAATGGTTTCGAATTGGCCAATTGTTCTTCTTCAATCACTGTTATTGAACATGCTGCTTTTTAGAGTTTGTGTGTCGCTTTTTGAGCGTACTGCTCGTGTCAAGCACTTTGTTTCCGTAGTTGTACTGGTTTTTGGTACCAGCATGGGTTGGTACGCAGGGCAGTTGATGCCCGATATTTTTACATTAATATTGGTAATCGCCACCTTGAGCTTACTGCTTGAAACTGTCTTTAATTGGAAGATGATAATGGTTTATTCATTAATCATCTTCATCTCAAGTATAACCCACCTTAGTCATATTCCGCTGCTGTTGTTAGCTATTCTGTCCATAATTGTTTTGAAAAAACACTTAGGATTTAACTTCTTTAGAATGAGGCTCATCACGCTCGGAGCTACACTATTGGCCTCGGTTTTATTCACTTGTAGTTATAATGCTGCATATGGCCATGGGTTCCGACTTAGCCTAGCAACCAATGTGTTTTTAACAGCAAACATCGCGGAGATGGGTTTTTTGAAACTTTATTTGGATGAAAACTGCCCAGATGCACCCGAAGAGTTATGCGCGATTAAGGATAATATACCCAAAGAGACGGGTGGTTTTCTTTGGGCCGGTGATGGACCAGTTCAAATATCTGGACCAGATTGGCCTGGATTAAATGAGCGTTGGTCTGGAGTGGTGAGTGATTTTCTACTTAAGCCGCGATATCTTAAATGGTTTCTTTTTGGCTCTGTAAAGTCTACCATTCAACAGATGTTTCAAATTGAACTCGGGAGTGGTTTACAATATACTTATGGCGAAGGTTCGCCACCATCATGGCCAATGCAAACGCACTTTAAGCAAGAGCTGAATGAATATTACACCAGCATACAGAATAAAAATGCCGACCACCTTCCATTGCCTTTTTTTAAGGCGGTGAACTACATCACACTTTTTTTGGCAATGCTGCTGTTAGGTTGGGCGCTCTTGTCAGGGCATCTGTCTCAAAGAATGGTCACTATATTGATAGTGATAACGATTTTCTACTTTTTCAATGCAGCCATTACAGGAGTATTGGCCAATGTTTATGAGCGTTTGCAGTGTCGCTTATTGCCATTATATCCTATGCTTGCGCTATGGGTCTGGTTTGAGGTTTGGCACTTAGTCTGGCCAAAGTCGAGTGTTCCAGACTGAGACAAGGATTTGATTAATATCTTGTAAGCGCAAAGGCGCGAGAATGCAAGGCAATCGGTCAAGAAAACATATTTGGCATCAAGTGCCATTATTCAGATTGATTTGGCCCTTGATAGGTGGCATCATTCTGGGCATTTTCTTTCCCAATTTTTATGTTGCTGCTTTGACAGCCTCCATAGGCCTGATCAG
>JALRDM010000190.1 GCA_023262195.1 Salibacteraceae bacterium
ACAAAACCTTAGCGGCACAGCTCTATGGCGAGTTTAAGCAGTTTTTTCCTGAAAACAAGGTGGAGTACTTTGTGAGTTATTACGATTACTATCAACCCGAAGCTTACATACCCACTTCCGACACCTACATCGAAAAAGACCTGAGCATCAATCAAGAAATTGAAAAGCTACGATTGAGCACCACTTCTACCCTACTGAGCGGACGCAGAGACGTAATTGTGGTGAGTTCCGTTTCGTGCATCTATGGCATGGGTAATCCCAGCGACTTTTACGAAAACATCATTCAAGTGAGGGCTGGTGAAACCATTAGCAGAAACAACCTCCTCCATCGATTGGTAGATTCTCTTTACTCCAGAACCACGGCTGATTTTCAACGAGGTAACTTCCGTGTGAAGGGCGACACCGTAGACGTTTACTTGGCCTACGATGATGTGGCATTGCGGTTTCACTTCTTCGGGGATGAGGTAGAAGAAATTGAAACTATTGATCCATTCAACAACACCCGAATTGAAATGCTTGACGAAGTGCGCATCTTTCCTGCAAACATCTTCGTGACCACCAAAGACAGCATGCACGCTTCACAAATTCAGATTCAAGACGATCTGCAGGAACGCATTCAGCAGTTTCTCGATGGCGGACAACCGTTGGAAGCAAAAAGGCTTGAAGACCGCGTGAACTATGACCTCGAGATGATGCGTGAGTTAGGCTACTGCAATGGCATAGAAAACTACAGTCGCTATTTTGATGGTCGCGCACCCGGGTCGCGCCCCTTCTGCTTGCTGGATTATTTCCCAGATGATTATCTGATGATGATTGACGAGAGCCACGTTACCGTTTCGCAAATCAGCGCGATGTATGGTGGCGATCGCAGCCGAAAAGAAAACTTGGTGGAATATGGTTTTCGCTTGCCAGCCGCCATGGATAATCGCCCGCTGAAGTTTGAGGAATTTGAAGGACTGCAAAACCAAGTAATCTATGTGAGTGCCACACCAGCCGATTTTGAATTGCGCAAGTCTGAGGGCATTATGGCAGAACAGCTGATTCGGCCCACCGGATTGATTGAACCGGAAATCATTGTAAAACCCACAGCCAATCAGATTGACGATTTGCTAGAGCAAATACACCTGCGAATCGAAAAAAACGAACGGATATTGGTGACCACCTTAACCAAGCGCATGGCCGAAGAACTGGCCAAGTATCTGTTGGATTTGGATATTAAATGCCGATACATCCACAGCGATGTGGATACGCTGGACCGCGTAGCCATATTGCGCGAATTGCGCACGGGAGAGGTAGATGTGCTGGTGGGCATTAACCTGCTGAGGGAAGGATTGGACTTACCAGAAGTATCGTTGGTTGCGATCTTGGATGCGGATAAAGAGGGTTTCTTGCGCAGCAACCGATCATTGACTCAAACTATAGGAAGGGCTGCGCGCCACGTAAATGGCGTTGCCATTTTGTATGCCGACACCATTACGGACAGCATGCAAAAAACCATGGATGAAACCAATCGCAGAAGGGCCAAGCAAATCGCATACAATGAAAAACACGGCATTACCCCAACGGCCATAACCAAGG
>JALRDM010000236.1 GCA_023262195.1 Salibacteraceae bacterium
AGGCGATGCGGCATTTAATCTTGAGGGCAGTCCGCGTACAGATGATCAAGGCAGACGCATGTTTACCAATACTCGTGGCTACAACTTCAATGGATTTATAGGCAAACGAATTTTCTTTCAAACGAGCTTCTACGAAACACAATCCATCTTTCCGAATTATATGGACAGCGTGGTGTATGCCCGAGGGGATTTCAACACACCTGCAGATCCTGAACGAGGTGCGGTGCCCGGATTTGGCCGCTGGAAAAACAACAACACTTCAACAAGTTATGATTATGACTACACCTTAGCCACCGGCACGTTTGGCGTTATGCTCAATGAAAATAGCTTCGTTCAATTTGGTCATGACAAGCAGTTTGTGGGTCATGGATACCGATCGATGTTGCTTTCTGATGCAACTTCCCCATACCCTTTTTTGCGCGGACAATTCAGCTTTTGGAAGAATCGGATCACCTACACCACAACTTACGCAGTGCTGCAGTCTCTCGATCGAATTGTGAACGCACCGGGTGCGGCAAAGGAACCCCCATTTAATCGGCTTGGCGCACGGTTTAGCTACCTAAGTTTTCAGCCCGCTCCATGGATGAGTTTGGGATTTTTTGATGGAACTACTTGGACTTGGCGCAGGAATAGCAGCCCGCAAAGCATAGAATACTACAGTCCGCACGCATTCATCTATACAGGTAAAGGCATCCGAAATCACATCGTTGGCATGAATGGTCAGGCCACGCTTTTTGGAATAATACAAGGCTATGGTCAATATGCCATGAACACAAGAGGTAGGGGACAGGCTGCCCAAGTCGGAGCTAAGATTTTTGGCCCGCTGAGAAACATGCAAATCATCGTAGAGTATAATCGTGTTGGGCAGAATTTTTATCACTATGCTGATGATTCCACAGGAACCATCTTTATCGAAGAGCCATTACAGTCAGGAACTTCGCCTTTGAATTATTACCAGAACAATGATTTAATGCTTGGGCATCCTTTTGGCGTTGCTATGGAGGAATTTATATTGAGAGGTCAATATCGACTATGTGATGTTTTTGCTAATGGAGCGGTGCATATTACCAACTTTAACTCGGTAACCCAACCAAGGTCAGTTTTTCTTGTGAAGTCTGAATTGGGGTATATCATAAATCCAAAGTCAAACGCTCAATTTGTGATGGGTGTCATTTTACGCAGAGCTGAGTCTGCCGTGTCACCAGCATTAAATGCAAATGAAACATACCCATATTTAGCCTTCAGAACAAACCTTTTTAACCGGTACATGGAGTTTTAATGAATCCAATTAAACATAGCTCGAAATGATCAATATTCTATTAGCATTTGGAACCGCATTATTAGTCTCGATTTTATCGTTTCCAGCGTTGATTAAGGTAGCGTACCTAAAACGATTGGTGGACGAGCCAGGCGAAGCACGAAAGCTTCACCATCGCAGAATACCCACCATTGGCGGCATCATCATTTTCGCAGGAACACTTTTTTCATTCTTTCTGTGGTTTCCTTTCGAAGCGATGCACAATGTGGAAGAAATGGGACGAGCGGTAAAGGATTTTCAATACATCGGTGCTACCATGATCATTCTGTTTTTTATCGGAATCAAGGATGATATTATCGGCACAGCACCAGTTAAAAAGCTTATTGGCCACTTGATCGTAGCATTCATTTTAGTGATCATGGGCGATATCCGCATCACGAGTATGCATGGCATCTTTGGAATATATGAACTACCAGAATGGGGTGGAATCTTCCTGTCGATTCTCACATACACAGTGATTGTTAACGCCATCAATATAATTGATGGAGTCGATGGTCTGGCTGGTGGTGTGGGAGTGATTGCCGCCACCGCAATGGGACTGTGGTTTTTTGGGGTTGGGGCTACTGAGCATGCGGTTTTAGCGTTTTCGCTATCGGGAGCGCTCCTAGGATTTCTAATCTATAACTTTTCACCGGCCAAAATATTCATGGGTGATAGTGGCTCGTTGACCATAGGTCTTGTTCTATCTGTATTGGCTATAAAACTGATAGAATTTCCGATTGACCGAGTACCAAATGAATTGATTGGTATATCAAAGCCTGTATATGCTATGGCTGCGCTTGTTTATCCTTTGGTAGATACGTTGCGGATATTCATCTATAGAATTACGCGTGGCATGTCACCTTTCGCTGCAGATAAAAACCACATTCATCACCGGTTACTCGAACTCGGATATGGGCATAGGAGAACAGTTTTATTGATTTATGCTTCCTCAATTTTTGTAATCCTTTTAAGCACAAGCATCCACGAAAAACCAAGCCTTGTATTTCTCATCACCTGCCTCATATCAATAGTAATATCACAAGTTCCAGGGGTTTTGGTGATGATTAAAAAGCGTAGAGCTAACAAAGCATGAGAATAAGGTTGGCCATATTGTTCATGCTCAGTTATGGAGTTTTATATGCCCAGAATGCGTTGGTGCCATTAGACATCTATAGCACTTGGCGTGCTGAGCGATCGGTGATGGATTCGGTCCACGAAATGCACACTGAAATCAAGCCGTTGAGTTCATGGGAAGTCCTTGCAAACGGAGGTAATCTGCCTACCGACTATGGTAAAAAAGAGTTCTATAAAAAAGACTTTGACGAGTCCTATTTCCGGGTAGAGCCCCGAATTAATGGTACCGGTTTTTTCGAGTCTGGAGCTTCATCTGGTGTGGCGATTGAATCGTTTGCTGGAGCTGCAATTGTTGCTGGGCACAAGAATAAGATCAAGTTTTCTGCGGATGGACTTTTGGGATATAATGAGCCTGTGGGTTATCTCCGAAATATCTCCGATAGTCTGTATGTGGTGCCGGGTTACAGTCGAGCCAATCGACAAGGTGGTTTTGGTTTTGAACAAACAACCATAAACCTCAGTTGGCGGCCAAGCCGTGTGGTAGAGCTTCATGCGGGCAGGGGAAAGCATTTTATTGGTGAAGGGTATCGCAGCTTATTCATTAGTGATTACGCTCCCAATTACAATTATCTCAGAACAGACATCAATGTATGGAAGCTGAAATACAGTGTGATTTATACGCAAATGCTATCGGCACAGGGCTATCCTAACGGGTTTTATCCTAAACTTAATAAGTATGCTTCGATGCATTATTTGAGTTTGAATGTGACCAAATGGTGGACGGTTGGTGCATTCGAAACAGTGGTCTGGGAGTCAGAAGATGTTGCTCAGCGCAGAGAGTTGGACATCAATTACCTCAACCCAATCATATTTTTTCGACCGGTCGAGTTCTCCACCGGTTCGTCTGCCAATAGCTTACTCGGTTTTAGCTCGATACTACGTCCGGCTAGGGGTTTATCTTTATATGGAAATGTATTGCTCGATGAGTTTATCATGCGCGAGGTATTGGCTCCTGTATTTGCAAGAGTCTATCCAGATTCGGCTATCCAAACGGGATGGTGGGGCAACAAACAAGCCTATCAAGCAGGCATTAAATACCACGAACCATTTGGCTGGAATGATGCTACCATTCTGGCGGAAATCAATGTGATCAGGCCATATACCTACAGTCACGGAAATCAGAACCAAGATTACGTACATCAAAACCATCCATTGGCGCATCCGCTCGGTGCAAATGTGTTGGAATGGGTGGCGATGGCATTGTGGCATCCAACAGCGAGTTGGCAATTGGGCCTTAGGGCGACTTACGCGCGTAAGGGCCATTCCACATCTACGTTGCAAGCGGGCGAGGAACCCATGCTGCCTACGCTGTTCTTAGTAAATGCACCTAAGTATAGTTATCCATTGCTTCAAGGTAGCATAAGAGACTTGGCAAACGTTCGCTTCGAAGCCGCGTACACGCTCGTGCACGATTGGAATTTGCGTATTGAAACGTCACTGCAATACCGATCAATTAATACTTGGAGAGGTGAGGCACTAATTTTCAGTTTGGGCTTGCGCACCGCGCTATGGAACCAGTATCGAGATATATAGAAAAGATTCACTAGTCTTCCGTCTTGGGCTCGAAATCTAGCACCACCGAATTCATGCAAAAACGTTTGTACGTTGGGGGTGGACCGTCATCAAAAATGTGCCCTAAGTGACCATCGCAGCGCCCACAGGTGACTTCCGTGCGAATCATTCCAAAAGACGTGTCCTTATAATAGTTGACGCTGTTTTCACTGATGGCCTCAAAGAAGCTGGGC
>JALRDM010000251.1 GCA_023262195.1 Salibacteraceae bacterium
ACTGGATGTTAGATTGCCTCCCATAAATGTTTTCAGAGTTCATCGAAGGGCTGAATGCAAAATAACGTCATGAAAAGACTACAAGTTCAGCCGGTCTTTGACGGGTAATCTTAATCGGATTATTGAGGTTTCATATGATAAATGCCCTCGCCGCTAGAGGTCTGCCCAATGAATCCGCCTGTCAATTTCACTCCCACATAATCTTTGTACTTTCCTGTGCCCTGAGTCATTGTTGCAGAGTAAACTCCATCATTTCCGAAGGTGCCAACATAAAGGCTGACGTCTCCATCCCCATCAACTGATTCACAAACACCTACTCCACCAAGCATTGCCCCATTAGAATCATTTACAACTGTATTATGGCAAGTTGCTTTCACTACCCTTGGTATGTTGGCAGGAGCCTTTGAATTATCCCAGATATCGGTTGAGATCAAGTGTGTGATGCTACCACTTTTACCAGTCTTGGTCTCACTGGAAACAGGAATTTGTGTTCCCGAAGCTTCCCAAGCTTTCATATGCCCTCCCGCAAACGCTGAGCCTGTTACAAATGCAGAAAGTAGTAAGGCAGCAGAAAATTTTTGAAACAATTTCATTTCTTTACTCCAAAGAAAGATGAGGATAGTCATAGCCTTTTTCATAAAACATACTACTTAATGTAGATGTTTTAACTGATCAGCGAGAGAAAATATTTTTATACTACTAGTATATAGATAGCAACTAAGTAAATTATCTTTAGAGGAATCAAACTGCGAATCGCATAGCACAAAGGTAGATTTTTTCTATACCTTGACTTCAAAAGTCAATAAAGTGATTTGGAACCCTGCCGTTTGATCAATCCTATAAAATAAACTCAAGAGGTGCGGTGTCATACGTAAAAAAGAACCTCATTGATGGGGAGCAGATTCTGTATCAAGCATCTACTCATTGGCTTATTCTAATACCATCTTTTTTTTACGGAATTTTGGGACTATTTTCTTTGGCTTTCCTTGCATTAAGCGCATTTCTGTCATTACCAGTCACAATATTTTTCTTTATTTTGTCATTCAATTCTGCCCTGCCGTATTTTGTGAACGAATTGGCAATGACCAACAAAAGAGTCATTTCCAAAAAAGGATTCATTCGCAGAGACACAAGTGAGCTTAAACTTTCAAAGCTAGAAACAATTGAAATAAAACAATCAATTCTGGGAAGATTATTAGGATTTGGTAAAATTATGTGTATTGGCACAGGTGGAAGTGAAACCTACATTGACAATATTGATAAACCCCTTGAATTTCGTAAAAAGTTCTTGGAATACACAGACAAAAACCCACAATAACTCTACCCTAGAGGCTTATCATCGTGACCAATTTCAACGTGATGTGAAAACCTCTGCACCAACTCTTCAACACCAAAGGAACCAAACTTTCACTTGAGAGAGTTTGATTTTAGTATTTTTTGATCTTTTCTCCAACCTGTCTTGCCATTTAGAAAAGCCAAGATCTATTATTACCATTCAGTAGGTTAATTCTTTCTCAATTGACTTACGCGGCAATGATGCCATACCCACTATTAACGGATACTTATTATGTCTAAGCTGATCACGGTTCTTCTATTTCTAATTTTCCCGATTTCATTAGCACTTGCTGGGGGTCATGCCAGCAAGGATGAGGTCACGAAAGATTCATCTACATTTATGATGATGATGCGAGTGCCGGATAACAAAGTGGGGGAGGTGGAGGAACTATTTCAAAGCCATGAGAAATGGATGCGAGCCACCCATCAGGGACCAAAGGAGCCAAATCCAATTGTGTATGTCGTGACCAAAGCTCCCGAATTCAAAAATAATGATCCAAGTCAGGGCACAACAGGTTTTACATATCTAGGAGTTTTCGAAGCTTATCGTGATGCTTCAGGCTTTCAGGCACACATGGCCGCAGCACAAACTTGGGATGATTTCCCGAAATTGAATGAGTTTGTTGGAGCTTATGCTGTTGGAGGCATCTTAGCTGGTAGCGTAATTGGAACTATGGCCGATTGATTGTAGGCCCAGATGAGACTTTAATTCTCTGAAATATTTAGAAATACTGAGCTACCCCAAAGCACAAATTCTTCAAGGCCAAGTAAATCCGAGCCTCAAAAGAGGCTGGGGTTGCTTCACTCAATCAAACATAATCTTCCCACTTCCAACCATGGGTTTATGCAGGATCGTAGTCAAGAACTTCTCTGACAATTTCATGTCGGTATAACTTACTATCTATGAGTTTTGCTGTAGCCATTGTAGCTATGTATCTTGGTTGTGATTCATAATATCTGGAAAACACCGTGATAACATAGATTTCATCGTTTTCGTACAAAAGCTTCCATGGTCCAAGAGTCAAAAAAGGAGATATGGTTTCCATCAAAGATTTTTCGGCTTCAAAATCTATCTCTAATCCCATTCTGTAATCAAAGCATCGGTAATCAGGATGCAGCATAGTTTTGATTAAAGAGTAATCTTTATTCAAGTACCCAAGCCGCCACGCTTTTTCAAAATCCGCTGCTGTAGCCATTTTTAGATCTCATGTCGCTGTTCGTGATTTGATTTCTGTGATGGTGAATCCCACCGACTGCTTGCTGTTCACTCATAATCTTCCCAGTTCCAGTCCTGCCCTTCGCTAGGGTCATAGTCTAACTCTTCCAAAGTAGTACTTTGATTAATGATCTTTCCGTCTTTGTAATTGAGGAATGTGGTAACTGAATTGAAAATATCAGCGTCTCTGTATTTGTTGAAATAATGTAATTGTAGTGATTCACCGTCTTCTAAAACAGTTTTCGGTGGTGTTATTATGAGTGATTCAGCAAGAGCCATATATACTGATTTGTCTTCATCTAGGTTGACTTTAACATCTGTAAAAACATCACTCGAAGAATAGTCAGCATGGTATATTTCATCAACAAATGAAAAATCCTTCTCTTTTGCTCCAATGCGCCAAGCCTTGTCAAATGCTTCTGCCCTAGTCACTTGCTCTCCTAATGCTGGTATACGTGATTTGGTTGCTTCGATAGTTTAACCCCGTAATTTCGTCTATCTGATCAG
>JALRDM010000281.1 GCA_023262195.1 Salibacteraceae bacterium
GAGTGAAAAACAACACACCCAATATTGCGAGAAACACAACATTCTTAAACCATTCCTTTTTCCAAATTCTTTTCTCCATCGCTTTATCCAATTTTCGATCCTTTTTCTACCCTTTGGTCTGGCGTCAATAATACCACCCCATGCTCTTGCATAGCACCCAATACCAAACATTCACTCATTACTGACCCAATCTGCTTTGGTTCAAAATTAACCACTGCAACAACTTGTTTACCAACGACTTCACTCTTCTTATATAAACTAGTGATTTGAGCCGAGGATTTCAGTACTCCGATCTCCGCACCAAAATCGATTTGAAGAACGTAAGCGGGATTTCTTGCATTCTCCAAGTCGTTTGCTGAAATAATTTCACCAACTCTAATATCTAATCCTCTGAAATCTTTGAAGTCGGCTATCCCAAATTCACCCATATGGTCTAATGATGTGTAATTTCGAGCTAAACCTAACAATAATGCGAAACATACTTTACGCTATTAGCTGTGCTTTCTTCAGTCTGTCTCTTGCCGCGCAAACAACCATATTCACGGAAGATTTTGACTCTGGTACCGCAGCATGGACATTTACCGGAGAGTGGGCCACTACCACAACTCAAGCATTTAATGGAGCTAATTCACTTACCGACAGTCCTAGCGGCCTCTATCTAAACAATCAAACGACCACGGCTTCTATCAACCAGAGTTTTGACCTATCGAACGCCTTGGACGCTAATATCTATTTCCAAATGAAATATGATATCGAGAATGGTTTTGACTATTGTTATGTGGACGTCAGCGCAAACAATGGAAGCACATGGACAACAACCTACACCATCAACGGTGAAAACAACCTCTCGAATTGGATACCCGTTACAGTAAATATTGGCGGCTTTGTTGGAAACACTCAAGTTAAGGTTCGTTGGAGGATGTTTACTGATCAAGCTTATCAAAGTGATGGTATCTATATTGACAGCTTAAGAATTGTTTCAGATTCAGTCGATAATTCACCCCCATTGATTTTGCATGACGCATTAGATCACTATGAAGGAACTTTCGGTGTAAATGAAAAAGTATTCACCATCACAGACATATCAGGAGTGGAAACTGCTGAGCTTTATTACAACGTTGATGGTGGAGTCTTTTCTGTTTTAATAGCGAGTGATACCGTAGGCGATGAATACACGTATGAAATACCACCTCAGGAAGCAGGTGCATATATCGACTACTTCATACTTGCGGTTGATTCATCTACCCAATCAAACACCATCACGTCAGAAACATTCAAATACGTTTCTGGCAATTACCTCAAGTATGAAGAAGGTGTAATCGATTTTATTCAAAATTTCAGCAATACAGGATTCTATACAGGTGCGGCAATGCGCATGACTATTGAAGATCCTACAACCATTACCACTGCGCTCATCGGCAACTATACAGACATAAACAACCCTAATGATAGTATGGAGTTTCACGTTTGGGCCGATAACAATGGCGAACCAGGCGCAGACCTTATAACTCCAATAATGGTATATCCAGCAGCAAACTTGCAAACACCCTATTTAATCACACGCATTGATTTACGACCATATGCTGCAGAGCTCGATAGTTTATCTGGAGATGTACACATTGGCTTTATTGCCACAGACAGCAACGTATGGGTGACAGTAACGGACACTACGGTAGCAGGTGGAGATCGTGTCATGCGCTATAATGGAACTACATGGACATCGACTCCAGACTATTACCAGTTCCGCATAATTACAGATACAGCAGCACCAATAGCCGACTTTTCTTGGGATGGTACGAATGATCCGACCATTGATTTCACTGATGAAACGGCAAACTTCCCAACAGCGTGGGAATGGGACTTTGGCGATGGAAACACGAGTTTTGATCAAAACCCTTCGCACACCTATGCTTCACCGGGCAACTATTCGGCCTGCCTAAAGGCCTCAAATACAGCAGGCGAAGATTCTATATGCAAAACGGTAATAGTAAATGTGGGTGCCCCTATAGCCAATTTCAATTTCGATCCGAACAATGATCCAGAAATTGACTTCTTTGATGCCTCGAGCAACCTACCCACAAGCTGGGCTTGGGATTTTGGCGATGGTAATGGCGATATCATTGCTAATCCTGCACATACCTATGGAGATACGGGCACCTATCAGGTGTGCCTTACTGTAAGCAATGCCTTTGGAAGTGATGACACGTGCAAATCAGTATCTGTTGAAAACCGCGCACCTATTGCGCTCTATACATTTGTGATAACTGATTCAACGGTAGTATTCACTGATTTATCTGGATTCTCCCCTATTCAATGGTCGTGGGACTTTGACTATAACGGTGAAACTTCATCCGTACAAAACCCAACCTTTACCTATCCAAATGCCAACGCCACGTATAACGTATGCCTGACTGCCAGCAATCAATACGGTAGCAGCCAACCATATTGCACGGATGTTGAAATCGATAAAACATTAGGAGTGAAAGATGTAATTGAGAATAGTATCTCCATCTATCCCAACCCTACTGGGGATATCTTAACCATCGAACTCGATAAATTAGGAGCCGAATCCAGGTTTAACATAATAGATATGCAGGGGCGAAAGGTTCGCTCTGCTATGCTAAATTCAACCCGAACTGAAATCAACTTGAGCCAGATCAAGCCAGGGGTTTATCAAATGGAAGTTTCCAACGGAAATACTGTGAAGAGTTTTTCGGTAGTGAAGATGTAACACATCGCTGGACTATCGATAAATATTCATTGCGAGCTTGGCTGCCGATGCTTTGGCCTTGGACTTTAATTGCCACAAATAGTCGCCTTTTAGGGAAGCTTTTTGTGAGTTGACCTCATTTACGATGTAGCGCACTGCAAAATCGTAGTACCTGCGTGAGTAGGTGCGTTTGAAGTCGATATCGCGATCGGTAGATTCAGACCAGTCCAGGGTTTGCGTAAAATCGGCCTCTACCTCAGTATAGAGGTCTGTGCCTTTGATTGGGTAGGCCACTGTGATGGTAAAATAATCAGGGTTGGACGTTTTAAGGTGATTGACGGTTTCTTCAATATCCTCTTCCGTTTCACCTGGGTACCCTAGCATGATAAAGGTTCCGGCTTGAATACCAGCTTCTTGTGCCTTGATGATCATCTCTCGAACCTTTTGCACATCTACTCTTCGATCCATTTTATCAATGATGCGCTGTGAACCGCTTTCCGCGCCAATCCAAACACGGAAACAACCGGCACGTTTGAGCAGTTGAATTACTTCTTCATTCATACGATCTGCCCTGGTAATGCACTCAAAGGGGAGCATCACGTTTTTACTTTCGAGCTCTTCTACAAAGCCTTGAAGCCATTTATGACTCACGGTGAATACGTCATCAACAAACCAAGCCGAGTCCACCTCATAATCTCGCTGTATGGCTTCAATCTCATCAACGACATGCTTCGGGCTGCGTCTGCGATAGCTTAATCCGTACACAGCTCGACTGCACCATTTACAGGTATAGGGACAACCACGCATGGTATTTATAGATATGGCACTTTCACCATGTTTGTTTTTCCATGCCGAGAAATAGGCCTGCATATCAATCTTGGCGCGATTGGGCAGTGGCAATTCGTCTAGGTCTTTCATCAGCATACGTTCAGGAGTTTCCACTACTCCATCACCTTTGAGGTAGGCGATGCTTTGCACCCCTTCTATGCCTTTGTTTTGATCGTAACACTTTACCAACTCAAGCATTGTCTCCTCTCCTTCTCCCAGCACAAGCACATCAGCACCGCTTCTTAAGAAATTCTCCTTGTGGTTGCGTACTTCGGGGCCACCCAAGACAATCTTGGTGCTTTTTAAAGCCTCGTTTGAACGAACCAACTCAATAATTTTAAGCACATTGAGTTTGGTCATGAGGTTCGTGTAGATAGCCAGCACATCTGGTGGAGATTGAAGTAATCGCCCCTTCAGTGTATCGAAACTTGAAAATGTTGAATCAAACACCTCATTGTCATAGCCATGCTTTTCTAGCCATGCAGAAACATAAAGCAACCCCAAAGGAGGGTAAGGACGCATAATCTTTTGCTCCTTGGGGTCGTCCTGTATGAAGTAACCATGGGTCAGGAGTACGTTCATGCTTTCTCAAATTTTACATACACGTGGTCTGCGCTATCGCTAAACCAAGACATCCAACCCACGCAGCGTTCTAATAAGCCGAGTATTGTCATCAACCACATTCGTTTGCCAATTGAAGTCTCGAAGTAGCTCGGTGGAATGAAGAACCCAATAGGTCGGGAGCGTTTGAAAGCAAATTCCCTGAAAATGGTTTTAAGTTCAGCCACAGAATAACAAAAAGTCAACTGCTCGCCTACTCCATCAATATTGGCGAGTGACTTTGATTGCCTTCGTTTTGCTTTATACCTACTTCCTTTCATTGAAAAATACAGTCGTTCAATCCAACAGTACTTGCCAAGATACACTCCGATGAAAACTCCATTTGGCTTGAGTAATGCGTAGAAATCTTCACTGAGCTTCGCTAACTCATCTGCACTGACACAATTCAAACCCGCAAAGTTGCTGAAGATTAAATCGAATGATTGAGGAGAGAAAGCATTCCGCAACTCGCTGAATCCTAAAACTTTGAAATCAACTTCAGAATCGACCTTATGCTTGGACACCGCGACCATTTCTGGGCTAATATCAGTAGCGGTAACCTGATAGCCCAGGTTGTGCAGTTGGAGAGCGTCCTCTCCTGTACCACAATTAATTTCAAGAATACTCTTGGTTTGTTGTTGATCTAAGTCTTGCTCTAGCTGTTTCCATACCAATGCTCGTTGAGCCCGACCAATCTTACTGTAGGTAAAATTCTGATCGTAAGCTTTTGCCGCTGCGTCAAATGCTGCTTCAGGCATATTGAGCGATTCTAGATTTAGAAATTAAGGCTTGTGGAATTCGAAACGCCCATTCCACAATCCTAGAAGGGTCACCATTCTTTACCGCTTCAAGTGCTTTGCGCTTTCGAAATTCATGATGGACATAGCGTTGTAGTTTTTTGTAAAACTCAGAGGAATATGCGCCTTCAAACATGACCAGAAGTTCATCACTATCCGTCCAGTTTTGTTTATCAGACATTTGACTCTTAACGTTCTCGTAGAACTTCGTTCCCGGCAACGGATATGAAACCGAA
>JALRDM010000065.1 GCA_023262195.1 Salibacteraceae bacterium
GTGATCAATGTTGATTTTCACTTAGATCAACCGGTCGGTTGTGAGATTAACATATATAACTTGGTAGGTGAACAGATTTATTCAAATTCTATGACCGCTGATTACAACAGAGAGATCATTCAAATCAATGATGCGGCCGCTGGCGTCTACATTGTCGAACTTAATATGAATGGCCTTAATGAAATTCATAAGATAATTCTTAATTAATGAGAAATCATCTCAAGAAATTTGTAGTTACCGCCATTGTTTTTGCGGGATTAATGTCTGTAGAAGTTTTTGCCCCACCTACAGGAGGTCCTGGTGGTGTTGGTGGTAGTGGCGCAACTTGCTGGCCTCCACCCTGCATTCCAATTGATGGAGGCATAGGTTTCCTTTTGGTGGCAGGAGCCGCTTTCGCAGGCAGAAAACTTTTGGCAGTTCGTTAAACCTTCAGCCCCATCGACTTCTTGAAGAAATATTGGGATGATCCCGTTTACCGCTTTCTAATGAAAGCGGTTTTGCTTTATACAGGTTGGTATTTAGTGTATCAAGAATGGCTGAAGCACACCACCAAAATTGACCTCGCGGTAATCAAGAATCTTGAATCGAGCGCAGCATTCGCCCTAAACCTACTAGGTTACAAGCTCATCGAAGAAAGCGAAATTGAGTCCATACGAACCATCGGCATTGATGGCACTCACGGACTTTGGATTGGTGACCCATGCAATGGCATCACACTTTTTGCATTATTCACAGGGTTTGTACTCGCCTACCCTGGTCCATGGAAAAAGAAGCTTTGGTTTATTCCTTTTGGCCTTATCACCATACACATCATCAACATAGCGCGCATCATGGGCTTAGCTATGGTCGTTTACCACTTCCCCGATCCAGAGGTGTTGGATTTTAATCATACCTACACCTTTACGATACTGGTGTATAGTTATGTCTTTTTTCTTTGGTTTTTATGGGCCACAAAGCTGTCCTCCAATCAAGCAAATGATAATGATGATTAAGCTATTGATCAGCATTGCAATGCTCATCTTGATAATCACCACTGGGTTTGTCCGTGAGTTTGTATTTGTCAATATCAATGAACAAATGCGGTTTTTATGGTTTCAAAGCGAGCCCTCGCAAATGTCGAGTGTGCTCAATTTCCTTTCAAATTGGACGTATTGGCAACTCTACTACTTGAAATGGATACTCACCTTAGGTTTTACACTGGTGTTTTTTGGAGAAACTATTCTACTCGCGAGATATGCTTTAGGTAATTGGTTTATAAAGGAAATCGCCTTTCTATATGTAGCCTTGTTTGCCTTATCCGGCTTCATTTTCACCTTCTATTACATTTTTAGTGATGCCAATGATGGCTATTTGATTGCGCGTTATCTCATGGGCATGGCACAATCGCCTATTCCTGCCATGATCATTATTCCTGCACTCTACTTAAGAACCTCACTCAAGCCTAAGGTATTTTAATAGACGGTTCGCGTTTTTTGGTTCTATGAAAACCGTGTATGCCGCGATTAAAATCAATGCGAAATCCGTGATGCCCATGAATATTAAAATGAACAAATGAAAGATTAGTCCCATAACTAAGATCCAAGGCCTCAAACGTTTGATCCAAATCACAAAAGGAAAAAGCAACTGATATCCCAAGGCACACCACGTCCCGAGATTCAACCAAAACGTGTTTTCAGCAAGATTCTCGAATAAAAAGGGAAGACTAAACTCTGGTCGATTTAATACAAGCAGCAACGCCTCACCATTGAGCCAATAATTTCCAAAGAGTTTATGCACCCCTGAAGTGAAATACATAAACGCAATTTGAATCCAGATAAATCGAAATGCCACATTGTGTGTGAAGTTAGCCAAAGCTTTAAGTGTTTCATTCTGGATGGTATCTGGTTTGAAGAGAAAAATAGACAGAAAGTGTAATTGAATGAGCATGTGCCATCCGCCATTACTTACATCATAGTTTCCGTAATAAAGAATCAGGATTATCAACCATGTTGCAAATCGACTCACTGCATTACTGAAACCCAACAAACCCAGAAGTGTGAGCCCCAAATAGGACATTAAGAAGACCCAATAGAATTGCCTGACACCATCAGAACGCAGCAAAACTGCTATCGAATCGAGGCCTTGAAAGTCATGATAAAGAATGGAGAAATGTGCATCACCCCAAACCATATTTGAGATCGGAAGCATCCACAAGATCAATCCAAATCCGACTAGATTTATGGATCGGATAAAAAGTCTGCTGGTCGCAGACACATCCAATCGGTATTGCCAATCAAGTAGTAAAGACCTGATCATAACGGCATGGATTCAAATATGTACGCTGTGTCTCTGATAGCCATCTGATTATTATCTACACCATACTCTGCGATATACACCGCCACTTGCATTTCTAAGGCATTCAATACCTCATCATCATAGTTTTTAGCATACCTGCGTGCCGCATCCAATACGTATGAGTGTTTGACGAAGCGTAGCAAGCCCACATTTGTCTTA
>JALRDM010000080.1 GCA_023262195.1 Salibacteraceae bacterium
CTGGTAAACCCATTGCTCTTGCGTGCGACGGGTGGTGTAGTCGGGGTTGAGGTTGAGGTTGCCACCCAAGGTCAAGGGAGAGGATTACAGAGATAGTTCTGAACCGCAAAGTGGCTACTATAGCTTAGGGAAAGAAAGTTCTGATCGTGATCAAAATCAAAGGTCTGAGCAAGCCTACGCAAACGGCATGAATCAACCTGACAATGTTGGTTCCGAAAACCAGAGTGCCAGCACCATTAATAACTTTTATGGAAATACTACCTATTCCGAAGGAGATTACTATGATGACTCTTATGCCACCCGTTTGAGGAGATTTAATAATACCAATGTAGCTATCGGTTATTATGATCCTTTTTTCGTTGATCCATATTGGTCAATGGGTTGGGGTTGGAACTCGTGGAATAGGCCAGTAAATGGCTGGAGTGTCGGTTGGAACTCGTGGGGAGGATGGAATGTAGGCTACAATGTAGGTTGGGGATATCCAGCATGGGGCTTCAACAATTATTGCGCCTGGAACAGATGGAACGATCCTTTCTTTTATAATTCCCCTTGGAATTCATGTTATGGTCCGTATGGATGGAATAACGGCTGGGGCTGGAACAATGGATGGAATAACAATTGGGGTTGGAACAACGGATGGAATAATGGATATGCTTGGGGTTACCGTGATGGTTTCAATGATGGATTTTATGGAACTCGAAACGGTAGTCGCGAGCAATCAAGACCGGTAATTAGAGGTAAAGCCCCTGTAGCCGGCAATGACGGTTTCTCAAGTCAAACTGTTTCGTCTCGCAATGATGCACCTGGACGTTCACACGAACAAGTCAATCGCATGACTCAGGGCCAAGTTGTAGATAGAGCTGAGCCAAGAGCTAATTCTAGAGCGAATGAAATGGCCTCTGCCGAAAGATTGGATAGATCAAATACCATATATCAAACTAACAGAGCCAACCCTCGATCTGAGGCGGCTGCGAACAGCAGATATGAGGTGCGTGATAGAAGCAACGCACAAGACAAATACAATGTTAGTGATGGCTCCAATAATACCATTGGCAACAGAAGCGACAGAACGGTCGCAACTCCAAAAGCTTCTGTTGATCGTTCCAGCGCTAATGGTCGCTATACTAAAAGAAACCCAAATAGTTATAGTGGTCGCAATCGCGCAACTTATGGCAACGATCGACCAAGGTCGAATCAGGGTACTCAGAACAGACGTCCAGACGTGCGAAACGATGTAAGATCTGGAACCATTTCTAACAGCAATGCGAGGAATAATGTGAATCAAACTAGGTCGAATACGCAACGTGCTACACCACGTCAGTATGCACCTTCGAATTCACAAAATGGGTCTAAGTATCAACCGAGGACAAATTCTCAACCAAGAAGGAATACTTCGGCTACTCCAGCCCAGAGAACGCCAACTAGGACCACGGCACCTCGAACTGCTCCAAGTAGATCAAATTCGGTTTCTCCTAGCAGATCACCAAGTAGATCTTATAGTGCTCCGAGGTCTTCATCTCCAAGCCGATCTATGAGCAGCCCAAGTAGGTCAAGTAGTGGCTCTGGAATGAGTGCACCATCAAATAGAGGCGGTGGAAGACGATGATTAGGCCAGCTTCCATATTAACTATGTTCATGCTGGTGTATGGATTTATAAGCCATGCTCAATCAGAATCTGAAGCTTTACTCATATCGAGATCGGACATTATTGGTACGGCCAGATATACCGCAATGGGAGGAGCTTTCAGCGCCCTTGGTGGCGATCCGTCAGGAGCGCTGAAAAATCCCGCTGGTATTGGTGTGTATAGAGATAATGAATTTGTTCTCACAGCTGGCTACGAAGAAGTCTTTTCGGATGGCACTTATTACGGCAACACAACTTCATCAGGTGATGGAAATTTTTCGATTAATTCCTTCTCGCTCACGGGGAGTAAAAGCTTAAACCAACAAGGGAAATGGCGAAATGCTGGCATGTCATTCGGAATAAACCGGGTATACGCATTCAACAACAGGTATTCTGCGAGCGCGAATGATGTGAACTCATCTATCCTTGACGATTACACCAATACCGCTAATGATTTGGCCATTGACTTCAATGATTTAGAAGACACATATCCTTTTGATTTATACCTATTATGGTATAACTACCTTCTTGAAACCTACTTAAACGAACCAACAGTCTATTATCACAGAGGGGGTATAATGCCTGTAGACCAGACAATAGATGTTGAAACGAGTGGGGCAAAACGAGAAACGTATTTCAATTTTGGGTTCAATTATGATGACCGGCTCTACATCGGAGGTGGCATCAATCGATCGAATATGCGGTTTGACAGACGAACGGTGTATTCTGAAGAATTTGATGAACGAGACACCACCACAGTAATTGAAGAGTTTTCTCAAGGCTATTATGAAGAAATCGATGCTCGAGGATGGAGTGCCACAGTCGGGGCGATCTATCGTCCTATAGATGAACTCAGGGTTGGTTTATCATTCAAAACCCCAGAGATTCAAAGCGTGGAATATGGCTACGAAACAGATAATATTACGGTAGAGGGCGGTGAAGCCTATGAAGTAGTGTCTCCCTACGTATTGGAATATGATTTCAGAGTGACTACTCCATTTGAAACTACACTTGGCCTAGCTTATACTTTCAAAAAACTAGGCTTAATCAGTATAGAAGCAGATTATTTGGATTATAGAATGATCAATATGAGCGATCCGAATGGCGCAAGTCCTTTCAACGCTGAAAATGCATCCATCGAT
>JALRDM010000221.1 GCA_023262195.1 Salibacteraceae bacterium
CTATGGCTTTGAATGACGGAGAAATGAACTTCGAGTCTCAAGAAATTTTTCTAAACCGAGCTTACAATCGAGGGGATGACATGAACAACGTAATTATCATCCACGACCATTTTCAAGGGGCATTAATTTTTTACAGACATAAATTCCAAACAAGGAACCAAGCTTTGGTGTTACAAAACCAAGTGCATGGTTTGAGTGTGGGTGATAAGGTGCTCGTAAGGAATGAAGCGCATAAAAAGGAAATTATTAATGCGTATCATCTAAAACAACTGGATGCATACAAAACGGCAGTTCTATTCAGCATAGAAGGAAAAAAAACATACAATCATATTGAAAGAAAGTCAAATGAGTGAATATTTAACCATAAAGAACCTTAGAGCTTCTATTGAGGGAAATAAGATTTTGAAAGGAATAAATCTTGAAGTGAAGCCCGGTGAAGTACATGCAATAATGGGGCCGAATGGAAGCGGCAAAAGCACGCTATCTTCAGTGCTCGCAGGTAGAGATGATTATGAAGTGGAAGCAGATGAGGTCACCTTTCTTGGCAAAGATTTATTGGAGATGGAGCCAGAAGAAAGGTCGCGAGAAGGTTTGTTTTTAGCGTTTCAATATCCAGTTGAAATACCTGGAGTGAGCAACATCAACTTCCTGAAAGCTGCAATCAATGCAAAACGTCACCATCATGGTTTAGACGATATTTCTGCCAAAGACTTCATGACAATGGTGAAAGAAAAACAAGCGATGGTAGAGTTGAAATCGAACTTAGCAAACCGCTCTGTGAATGAGGGATTCTCGGGTGGAGAAAAGAAGCGAAATGAGATCTTTCAAATGGCCATGCTCGAACCCAAATTGGGAATTCTAGATGAGACGGATTCAGGATTGGATATTGATGCACTGAAAATTGTTTCCAATGGAGTTAATAAGCTGCGTAGTGAGGATCGATCGTTTATCGTGATTACGCATTATCAGCGTTTGCTCGAATACATTGTGCCTGATTATGTTCATGTGTTGTTCGAAGGTAGAATTGTGAAGTCGGGGGGTAAGGAACTTGCCTTAGAATTGGAAGAGAAAGGTTACGATTGGATCAAAGAAGAGGTTGAGGCATAAAGGAAGACGCGGGAAATGAATAAAGACAGTTTTTTAAAGCAATTCGATAACTTACCAGAGCACTTCGCCATACAGGCTGAAGCTAGGGCTGCATTGCACAATGGTTTGAACTTTCCGACCACGAAAAATGAGCGTTGGAAGTATACTAGAGTCAATACCATTATTGATGCTACATACGCTCAAAACCAAATGGAGCTTAGTGATATTGATTCGTTTAAAATCCATAAGGATTGGAAGTATCTTACGTTTATTAACGGAATGTTTTCAGAGCAATGGAGTGATCAAGTGCCCGATGGAGTGGAATTCAGCTCGCTATCTAATATCAGCGATTCGGATAAGGGCACCGTTTTATCAAAAATGGGGACACTCTTCAACCTTAAGCAAGACGCATTCCCATCACTCAATATGGCATATTTTTTAGATGGTGCATACATCAAAGTAAAGCGCAATGCTCGCATTGAAACGTCCATAGTGATTCTGAATATTTCGTTGGGCGAAAGCCAAGCGATTAACGCACGTAATCTAATTCATGTTGAGCAAGGTGCAGAAGTGAAGTTTGTGCATCAGTTTGAGGGTCAGGGTAATGCGGGAGCTTTTACCAATTCGGTATGTGAAATTTTTGTAGATGATAATGCAAAAGCCGACTATTATCTCATTGAGGATGAAGGAAGTGAAACAAGTGCCATCACCAACACCAATGTTTCACAAAAGAAAGATAGCCGATTCACTATTGTTACCGTGACAAAGTCTGGTAAACTCATTCGAAATAATATCCATTTGTCTATCACCGAGCCCGGTTGCGAATCGAACATGATGGGAGTTTATTTCACCGATGGAAATCAACACGTGGATAATCAAACTTATGCCGACCATCAAGATCATGGTTGTAACAGCAATGAGCTGTATAAAGGAGTAATGGCAGACCGATCTACGGGAGTTTTTAATGGTAAGATTATGGTTCATAAGGCTGCCCAGCAAACCAATGCATTTCAGAGTAATCAAAATATTCTGTTGAGCGATAAGGCCACCATAAACACTAAACCTGAGCTAGAAATATATGCGGATGATGTGAAGTGTTCGCATGGCTGCACCATAGGACAATTGGATGAAGAAGCCATGTTCTATTTGCAAAGCAGAGGTCTTGGTAAGGAGGCAGCACATCGCTTGTTGGTGCAAGCATTCGCTCAAGACGTAATCGATACAATAGACCTAGTGGAGTTAAAGGAAGATGTAGAAGAGTTTATTGATTCAAAGTTTTCATGAGTATACATATAGAAGAAGTTAGAAGTCAGTTTCCAATTTTAGATCAAGAGATTAACGGCAAACCGCTGGTTTATCTTGATAACGGTGCTTCATCGCAGAAACCTAGTAGGGTGATTGAATCCTTGAAGCATTATTATGAAAATGACCATGCCAATGTACACAGGGGAGTGCATACGCTAAGTCAGAGAGCAACGGATGCATTTGAAGCCGTGCGAAAACAAGTACAACAACTCATCAATGCTCAACATGAGCATGAAATTATATACACGCGCGGTACTACTGAGGCTATCAATTTAGTGGCGAGTTCTTTTGGTAAAGTATTTATCGAGGAAGGCTATGAAGTCCTTATATCAACCATGGAGCACCATAGCAACATTGTGCCTTGGCAAATGATGTGTGAAGAGTGGGGAGCTAAATTGAAGGTAATTCCCATCAATGAACGTGGCGAAATCATCATGGATGAGTTCGACCTATTGCTAAGTGGTAAAACTGCGATGGTGGCCGTAAATCATGTGAGCAATGCCTTGGGATCAATTAACCCAGTACATGAAATTATTTCCAAAGCACACAAGGTTGGAGCTGCGGTTTTGATTGACGGTGCACAGTCTGTTCCTCATATGAAGGTAGATGTACAAGACCTTGATGCTGATTTTTACTGCTTTTCGGCCCACAAAATGTATGGCCCTACAGGTATAGGAATACTATACGGTAAAGAGCAATGGTTAAATGATATGCCGCCATATCATGGCGGTGGAGAAATGATTGATAAGGTCACTTTTGAAGAGACTACATACAACTCACTACCGTTCAAATTTGAAGCAGGTACGCCAAACATTGCCGACACCATTGCGCTGGGTGAGGCAATTAATTTTATGAATGAAGTTGGCATTGAAAATATTGGAAATTGGGAGAAAGCGCTTGTGGACTATGCCACCGAAGAACTCTTAAAAATTGATGGCCTCAGGATCATTGGTGCTGCGGAGAAAAAGGCTTCAGTGATATCGTTTTTAGTTGGTGATATACATCCATTCGATATGGGAACTATCCTAGATCAATTGGGTATTGCCGTTCGCACGGGTCATCATTGCACCATGCCATTGATGAATTGGTATGGTATTCCCGGCACAGTGCGTGCTTCATTTGCCGTCTACAATACCAAAGAGGAAGTAGATGTCCTTGTCGAAGGCGTAAAAAGAGCCGCTAAGATGTTGGGTTAATACCTCCCTAGAGTGCAAAAAACGTTTGTTTTGTTAAGTGAATAATTGGGCTTGGCTTTCGGATAGAAGAGTGCACATTACCTTCTTTGTGCTTTTAGCTGTAGTCCTACTCATCCACAATAACTTCATTAGCCTTTGGGATCAAGATGAAGGAGCCTATGCTGGCTTTGCAAGTAGAATGCTTGCCACCGGAGACTGGCTAATTCCTGAATTTCCATGGTCGAAAATTCATCGAAAGCCACCGCTGCATTTTTGGAACATTGCCCTTTCTGCTAAAGTGTTTGGAATGAATGAGTTTAGTACTCGATTTCCTTCAGCGGTTTTCCTTTTTGGCACAGTTTGCATGATGTTTTATGGTACGCGTGACTTTTTATCAAAGCAAGAAGCTTTTTTAAGCGCGGTTATTCTTTCTACCTCACTGTTTGTGTTGAGTTTAGCAAAGATTTCAGTTACCGATGGTACGTTGCTATTTTTCATGACCGTGTGTGCTATTCAGGTGCTGAGTTTTTTACAAAAGCCCAGCTGGAAAGGAGTAGTCATTTTTTGGTTGGCATTTGCTGCCGCCTTATTAGTTAAAGGGCCACCGGTGATCATTTTCACTGGATTTTTTGCGGCCCTCCTTTTTATCTTTCGCCCAAAGCGTTTCAGTTTACTCAAGTTCCATCCTTGGTTTTTTTTACCCGTTGCCGCATTACCGCTGTTTTATTGGGGCTATTTGGCTTGGCAGGAAGACAATGGACAGTTCATTACATGGATGATCGATTGGTACATATTAAAGCGAATTGGAGGAAGCGTGCTTGGACAAAGTGCTCCATTCGGCACGCATTTCTTATTCATTCTAGTTTCTTTTAGCCCTTACTTGTTTGCCTACGCGATGCTAGCAAAACAAGGCAGAAGCATTGTAAAGAATCGCGACTATGAATGGATTGGCATATTGATTTGGTTTGTTGCGGCTTGGTTTCCATATGAACTTTCACCGAGCAAACTCCCTGCCTATACCGTAGCAGCGCACGTTCCACTGGCTATTTTATTGTCAAAAACACTATTGAATGCTAGTCCTGTCTCCCGGAATAAAACCATGATCATAATTCAAGGTGTTTTCTCCACACTGTTTGTATTGGCCATACCCATCGCTGGAACCATCATTGGTCTTAACTTGGTTTTTATCATAACCAGTAGCGTATTATCCATCATTTTTTTGATTCTGCTTTTTAGGGGCCTAAAGTCACTTTGGAACGAGACTGGATTCACTCGAATGATTTTCTACAATGCTGCGCTGATTTGTGGATTATGGATTATAGTGTATCCCCAAATAGATGTAATAAAAAACAGCCCAAAAAGGGTGTATGAAGCGTTACTGGATACTCCTGAAACATCTAAGGTTATTGTAGCAAACAGCAAGGGGCATCCGCCAAGTTTGATCTTTTACCTTGAGCGCATATTCGATGGTATTGATTTCATTGAAGACACTGACAAGTTAATCGAAGCGTATTCAGAAACGAGCTATCCCATGGTGTTAAACCAAGATCAGTTTAATGAATTAGAAGCTCAGGTTGGGGCAATGGACCATGACTTGGTTTGCTCTAGTTTCACAGATAGAAAAGGCAAAATGTGTTACTACATAGTGCATCATAAATAATAATTAAGAACAGTTTCAAACCATGTCTAAAACAAAAACTGCTTTCGTATGCCAAAACTGCGGCACACATGCTTCAAAGTGGATGGGACAGTGTTCAGGATGCAATGAGTGGAATACAATGATCGAAGAGATCATCTATAAAGAGAAGCGCGGAGGGGCAAGGAGGTCGTTTGTAGATAGTCAAGTCAAAAAGCCAGTTCCCATTACCAACGTGAGCAGTGAGGAGGCTGATCGAATTGAGTTGCCAGACTCTGAATTGAGTCGGGTGCTGGGAGGTGGACTTGTTCCTGGCAGTGTTACGCTGATTGGCGGAGATCCAGGTATTGGAAAATCAACACTGCTATTGCAATTAGGGCTGAATGCTGCCAATCAAAGGATATTGTACGTGTCTGGAGAGGAAAGTGCCAATCAGATCAAAATGAGAGCTGAGCGCATCGGTGGTCTGCACGATAACCTTCTTTTGTTGACAGACACATCCCTCGAAAGGGTAATGGACCGCATTGATGAAACGTCACCCAGCTTGGTTATTATTGATTCCATTCAAACGTTACAAAGCCCAGAAGTTGATTCAGTGCCTGGTTCTGTAGCACAGATTAGAGAGTGCACAGGCGAGTTGATTCAATTTGCGAAGGAATCAAATACTCCCGTGGTATTGATAGGCCACATAACCAAGGAAGGAAATATTGCTGGCCCGAAGGTTATGGAACATATGGTTGATGTTGTTTTACAATTTGAAGGCGACAGACAACATTTATATCGCCTACTTAGGTCTTCAAAAAATCGATTTGGATCAACCAATGAACTAGGTATATACGAAATGCAAGGTTCTGGGCTCAAAGAGGTGCATGATCCTTCGCAAGTTTTAATGAGTCAAAGAGATGAAGGTTTGAGTGGCTCAGCAATTGCTGCCAGTATGGAAGGTGCGCGGCCAATGATGATTGAAGCTCAAGCCTTAGTGAGTTCAGCCGCATATGGCACACCACAGCGCACCACCACTGGGTTTGATCAACGAAGATTGCATATGTTACTTGCGGTGCTCGAAAAAAGATGT
>JALRDM010000265.1 GCA_023262195.1 Salibacteraceae bacterium
TTGATTTATACCCCTTTGATGCCCTAGTAAATATTGTAACCGCATTACATAAAGAAAATACTGATTCTTGCAGATTTTAGCGAATTTGCAGAGCATATCCGCATTCCAATACTCTGCCTTAACTAGGTCTTTTATTGATTGAAAATAACCACTTGGCGTTTGATGGAATAACCCTCTGCCTTCAAGGTTAAGAGGTAAGCTCCATTAGATAAGTCGCTTAAATCAACCACTTTGCTGAGCGTTTTGTCAACCATTCTAATGAATCTACCTTCGGAATCGAAAACTTGGATTTCATCCCATTTCTGATCACCAGATATCTCTATGAGCCCAGAGCTTGGATTAGGATAAACTTGTATCTCAGATATTTCAGGCCCCTCATTAATACTCATTAAATTCAATTCGGCCTCATTGCTTAAAACACTGGTACTTACCAGGTTTTTGGCATATACCCGATACACATAATGCCCATTGTTCACATCCACATTACTATCGTTATAGGTAATAATATTAGCATCTACACTATCGATTAATACAAAGTTTTGATTCCCATTTTCTGATCGCTCTATGTACCACCTCAACTCATTGGTAAACGGGTCGTTCCAGTTTAAGGTGACATATTCTGGTGTAAAATGTGGGTCAAGGCTTAAACTAAGAACGGTATTGGGTAATGGTTCTGGAGCCACAACTCTAAATGGCCCTTCGTTTAGATTGAAGAAAATATTGTCTGCTGCTTTTATTCGAATGTAATGCCCGCCACCTGTGTTTTCTAAGTCCACAATCACGGTTTCACTGCCATCATTCGGAGTGTTTTCCGCCAGTACTTGTAAAACTTCAAGCTTCTGTGTTGCGGTGATATAATCAACCAACTCGATGGTCACGTTTTGGCAGTTTACTGGTGGCAAATCAGTATCTGCTACATCCCAAGTGATTTCATAGCCTGAGCCCGCTTCTACTTCTTCATTCTGCTCTGGAGCGGTGACCTCAAATGGTCCTGCATCCCCCGATACTCGAAAAGCCACCTCATCAAATGAGGTGCCGCCACCTGCAGGATTATTATCTCTTACTGTGAGTCTAAAATTGAGGTTCCTATCATACGTTGGGTATAGCTCTCCAATTACGGTATTACCAATGATTACATTGACCATTCTCGGGAATACTCGATAGCTATCCTCAGTTGGGTCCCAAGATCTAAAAATGGGTGCGTCTCCCACTGGATTGTTAGGTGTTCCCGATGGTCCAAGATTCATTTGTTCCCAACAGTAAGTAAGGTCATCTCCATCAGCATCGGTTGCCGAGCCATCTAAGCGAAAAGGTGTTTCTATTGGAATAAAAAACCCCCCCTCAGGAGCTTCAACCACGGGCGCTGAGTTACCTGTGTTTGTGGTAGTAGCACAGGTGTTTCCATTTCCATTGTACGCAAAACCAAACATTTCGTCCAAACTGTGGGAGTGGAAATAGTCGTCAGAGTTGTTCTGGAGGTTTGGCGCACAAATACCAGCATATCCCATGATGGTTGCCGCACTACCTGGCTCAAAAGCCGCAGAGCCTACTCGATTGCAATTATTGTTTTGAGTGTGATTTGCCCCAAATTGATGGCCCATTTCGTGGGCTACGTAATCTACATCAAAAGGGTCGCCTGTGGGCGCATTGGAGCTTGTTACGCCACGTGCTTTAAACTGATTTGCACACACACTACCAAGGGATGCGATGCCACCGCCACCAGTGCCAAAAACATGGCCGATATCGTAATTGGCTGCACCAATAACTGAATTTAGATTGGCTTGATTCTCCCCAAGCATGGTAGCCTCTGAGCCATTCGAGTATGGATCGGTGGCTCCATTCAAATAAATTATATCATCGTTATTGCCGATGATTTGCATAGTGATTGCCATTTCACGTTCGTATATTCCATTAACACGATTCATCGTTACGACCATTGCCCCAAGCGCTCCAACTACTGTTCCTCCATGAAATTGTGCATACTCTCCGGTACAAGCTATGGCCAAGTCGTATGTTCTTAGCTGTTCTCCACTTCGGCCACCGCGTCCTTTTACGGTGTTGGTGTTTAACCCCTCGTTTCCAGTTTCTCCAGCTGTTTCGCATACCAGCGACTTCTGTGCGCTGTTACTCCTCATAAAGCCATCCCGATAATAAACTTGGTATAGTGACTCGTCAATTTGATCAATGTAAACGGTTCCATCTCGGGTAAAAAGTACGCCATGAAATCCTTTGATGGTAAAACCAATACGTCCATTGATGCCATCTCCTTTCACTTTAAAGCTCTTAATCTGTGGATACCTGTTTGCCAATTCCGGAGCCATTATGGGAGCATATTCAACATGCAAATCAACCGTCCCACCCGTAGGAATCGGAAGTGATATCAGATTCGATGTTGCATCACCTTTGACTATTGACTCTAGAAAGGCTTTGTAATCCAACTTGAAACTGAACTCTTCGTGCGCGTGAACTATTTGTTCTGTTTTAGTTGTTGCAAATTCTACTTGCGCTCTAAGCGCCATGCTGCAAAGCCCTAAGGCCGCAATCAAAAAGCTAGTTCTTTTCAAAATCGTCATCTCGTGGTTGTTTGTCTAGATCGTTTTTATTGTACAGGGTATAATAGGTCTTACTGCCCGCTAATAAAGGAGACAACACGTATACCTCTCCATTTTGTTTAAACTCAGCAAAAAGACCTTCTTCATTCGTGTCTACACGCGCACTCCACCCTTCCTCAGAAACTCCTTTCATACTTTTAATCTGCGGGAATTTTGCCGCGAGTTCTGGCGACATGGTTGATGCGTTCTCTAGTTTATAATTTTGTAAGCCTTCCTTTGCTGGTAGCACTATTTCTGTTGGCAGTTCCTTCAGCGATGAGATGAGCAAATCATACTGACAGATCCAAACGGTATATGAAGTTGGATCTATCCTGCGCTCGAGATCAGGCAAATCATCGGGGGAGTATTCTGCCCAAAGGGCTTGTTCTTCGCTAACTGTAGCTTCGGAATTTTCTCCACGTGCTTCATTGGTTTCTCCCTGTAACGCTGTAGACTCAACTCTTTCTGCTTCTGCCTGCGTTTCCTGTTTGTTTACCCCTTTATTCGAGCCGCAACTGGCCGACATTAGCAATGCGCCCATCAGCGCACCCGTGAACAACTTCTGTGTTATTGTAATTACATTCATCATTTGACCGATTGTTAACTAAAACTTCAATTGAGTGGCCAATGATAAGTATTGACTCGTAGATCGGTCTGGAGCCACCAAATTTTCAAACTGTTCTGTTTTTAAGAGTAACAAGAATCGATTGCCCGCGTTAATTGCAACACTAAGTCCTAAATCAACACGCGACATTCCGCCAGCTCTAATTGTTGGCTCAAAGGCAATCCATGGCTGTGGGCGATATACAAATCCCACCCTAAACTCTGGCAAACCAAACGTCAGGAATTGCCTTAACTGCACATTAATGCTAGAGCGCTTACCTATGGGATGTACGTAGTTTACTTGAATGCTTACAGGCATGCCTACCCGTATGAATGGATGAGCCCTTTGCAATCCTAGCAAAGCTTCCAAACTATCAAGCTCACCTCCATTTACAAGACTGTCATCAAGTTGTAAAATATTATTCGCTTCTAATCCATTAAAGGTCAAGCTGTCGTTCAGTTTCCATCGGTTGATACCTTCATAGAAAATCTGACCAAAATCCCTAAGCTGGAAGTTAATTAACGCCCCATTGGTGTTCGCTTGGTGCTGAAAAAATGCGTTGATGCTATACCCCGTTCCATACCAAGCTCCCAGCTTACCTTGCTCGGTAGAAGTATAATCATATCTGAAGTTGAGGTCTGCCTCTATGGATGATCCAAAGGGTGCTGTGTAAATGCTAGAACTACCCATGCTAAGCTGAGCATATCGGCTTGATTTGATCAACTGTGCCGTTGCTCCCCACTGTGTTTTATCACTGGTATGCTCCAGACCTACACCAAAAAACTGGTAACTGTGATAGCTCAGCTCTGATGGTCCAAGATCAATTTCTTCATCCTCATATGGCCCATTTCCACGCAGATAGTGCTGCACCAAACCTGTTTTAAGTGTGGCTGTAGCCACATCTCTATAACCCAGTCCAAAAATTGGACGCCATTTTTTGTTATTGCCAGGCCGAACCCAAACCTCACCCACGCTACCTGCCGACATCATAGTGTAGCCACTAGAAGCGTATT
>JALRDM010000298.1 GCA_023262195.1 Salibacteraceae bacterium
TTTCTAAACTTGGGTACAACGCACAAGTTTCAGGCAGGGATGTGAATTTATTTTACCTAGTTGATGGCTATCGCGAGCGAATTCTTAAAACAGCCAATGGCTTCACTACGGCCGATGGTAATCATCAATTTAGTCAAGCAGAAATACTGGATTTGGTGGAAACGAACCCAGAGCGGTTTAGTCCGAATGTGGTCTTAAGGCCGTTGTATCAAGAGGTGATTTTACCGAATTTGAGTTATGTTGGAGGGCCAGGTGAAACGAGCTATTGGTTGCAACTCAAGGAAGTGTTTGATCGTTCTGAAGTGCCAATGCCCGTGGTGTTGCTTCGCGATATGTTCGTTATCTCTAATGCATTGGTTGAAAAGAAACGTGAGCAACTGGGATTGGAATACACACAATTGTATGAGGAGAAATATACGCTTATTAATAAACTGATTCGCCAACAGGGAAGCAACGAGCACCTAGTGGAAAAATATGCTAGCGTAATATCCGATGAGTTGGATCAAATGATTGCTGAAGTAGGCAGGTTTGAGCCTAATCTATCGCAGAGTGCCGATACTGAGAAAACCAGAATACTCAAGCGGCTGACAGCATTGCAAAAAAAGGTACTGCGTGCCGATCGTAAAAGGAATGAAGTAACAGAGCAGCGCATCGATGCCATTAAAACGGTTGTTGAACCTCTAAACACTCCACAGGAAAGAGTGCATAATTGGTTGAATTACTTTGAAGAGCCTAATCAATGTCAAGAAATGCTTGTTTTCTCTTCGCCACTTACAACTAAGGTTTCAATCCTACTAAGAAATTAGCTCCGCAATTCTCTCGGATTTTTATATACATCAACATTTTATACAAGTACACTTATTAGATCTGAAAGCCAATAATAATGTTTAGTACAAAAAAATTGTGTGTAGTTACATCTGTTATATGTTTGCCCTCTCAAAAACCAACAAACAAATAACAAAAGTCATGAGAAAACAAATCTTATCAATCACTGCAATTACTGTAGCAGTGGCCCTACAGTCATGTGGTGGCGAAAAAGCAGCGGAAACAACAGAAGAGCCTGTAGAAGAGGTGGCAGAAGCAACGCCAGAAAACTGGATGGTTGATACTGAATCTTCAATGGTAATGTGGGAAGGCGGAACAAGCGGAGCGCAAGTCTACTCACACAATGGCAACATTGCCATTACTGAAGGAAGCCTAGTTACTACAGATGGTTCTGTAACAGCGGGTAAAGTTGTGATCGATATGACTACAATTATGCCTACGGATGCGGAAAGCTTCAGCTACAGTGAACAGCTTTCAAAAGAAGATTTGATTGGTCACTTAATGTCACCGGACTTTTTTGACGCTGAAAATCATCCAACTGCAATATTTGAGGTTACAGGTTCAGAAGGAAACACTGTAAACGGAAACTTGACTGTAAGAGGAAAGACCAATCCTGAGTCTTTAACCATTGAGTCTATGGAAGTTGCTGAAGACGGTTCTGCCGTGATCAAAGGTTCAATGACATTTGATCGTCAGAAATATGATGTGGCTTGGGAGCACTACTTGCAAGATGTGATCCTTTCAGATGACATCAAGCTTGATTTCAACATTACTGCTAAGAAAGCATAAGGTTTCTTTTTTTTTCGATGGAATCAAAAGGGGAGCAACCAGTGGGTTGTTCCCCTTTTTTATTTAGTTACATGCACCGAAAGTATATTCTTCAATTCCAATACACTCAGCGCTGGATGGATTATCATAGGTTTTACCATTACAACCACATACAGGCCTTAACTCAAACGTTACAATACAGTTTGGCTTGACTTTTTCTTTGCAGTCTTCATTACACGCTGATAAAGCCACAGCTAGAAATAAAACAGCTAAAATCTTTATTGTATTCATGACCCGATAGACGACTATCCACTATAGCTCGTTGGTGGTGAAAGTCCTACTCCTTTTTCACTGCGCCACCCCTGAGTTTACCACCTTTTGGTTTTACCGTTGGTTCACCTGATTCTTTTGACTTTTCTTCAGGTTGTGCTGGCGGGGTAGGGTCTGAAATTGGTAGAGTTGTATCGTTATCCGTTTCTAAGGTTGAATCACCATTATCGATGGTGTCTTTTGTCACCATAGGCGCGGTTGTGTCTTCCGCTGTTGATAGGGTGCTTTTGCGAGGTTTAATCTTGGGTGGTGGCTTTGTGCTCGGATCGCTTGTATTTAATATTAAATCAGCTACAGAGTATGGGCGCTCATTTACACGCCAATTGAAGCCATCAAGCATCAATCCGTCTGCAGGCATCTCATCCGTAGGGGTAAGCGTAGCGGTGGGCCGATCGTAAAAACTGATCTTCTTGATTTGGCTCGAATCAATTTTGATGGTCATATTGGTGCACTTGGTTTCGTTCACCCCAATCAATGTTTGATCTTCTTCTCTTGGATAATAAATCGTTTGTCCATTGCCGTAAACTTCTACTTTGTTGAGTTCAGAGTCTTTAAAGACTCCAACCATACGGATCCCCTTTATTTGGTTGTAAAAAATGCTGTCTTCATGAGCGATAATGAATGCGTTTTGATTCATATACATTTTGTCTACCGTGCCTTTGTTCATGGTCATGTATAAGCTGTCTGAGGTAATTTGATTCTCCTCAGACCATAAAATAGGATCGTCATACATGTGAATAATACTATCCTCAGTGAGATATATAAGCGAATCACATTTACCCTGCATATCGGTTTTGTAAAAACGCGTATTGTGATAGGTGTTTACCACCCTGTGATGGTTAGAGTCAAGGTAGGAGTGAAGCGTATCGGCCACTAGAAAAAAAGTGTCGCCATCCATATCTTGCTTCATAATCATATTCTCCCATACGTACGATACACTATCGGCTTCGTAGTAGATGGCATAGTCTCCGTTCACTTCAAACTGCTGGCTGGTATCAATGAGAGAAATATTGCATTTGCTAATTCCGATTTGCTTTTTTTGATCGTAGTCAATGGTATCACCGCGAAGTATTTGTCCAGAGCTCAATATTTCTGCATTGCGAATAAAGTTTGCGCGATCGGCAAGCTGGTCAAACCAGCCGTATTCACAGTAAATATCTCGATCTTCAAACTCGATGTCGGTAGGGCCATAAAACCAAGTTTTTTCTAAATCTGATGAGTAGTGCATAGTGTCTGTGTAGATCACATAATCGGGGTGTGTCATGACCACATCAGACCTGTACACAAACAGCTTTCGATCGCTGTAGTATTTCCCACTTTTGCTTGTAAGGTGAATTTTCTCATGTTTACTATCGATTTCACCACCACCGAAATAAGTGCCTACATTCTTTGCTCTGTCGTAGTTCAGGAAATCGGTCTTAAGAATGGAGCTACCATTATCGATGACTACATTGCTTCTGAACTTGGCAATTTTAGTGTTGCCATCATACCTTAAGGAGTCTCCAATGAGCGTGAGTGAATCGTTTTCTACAATTTTTACGTTGCCTTCCGCTTTCAGACTATTGTCGTCAAAAAGCAAAGCACTATCGCAGAACATAAGTGCATCTTGATGTTTGAGACGCACATTGCCCTTGAGTTTATTTGCTCCCTCAGGCGTGTACTTATCAATGCTAAACTTGTCTGCATGAAGAAGCTCAATCTCGGTTGTCTTTTGAGCCAATCCAATGAATGGAAATAGTATGAAGAGTATGGCAAACCGAGCCATAGGCTGTTTAAGCGGGTTGAAGGTTTGACTCCCTTATCAATGTTTGGGTGCGATCCGGACCCAAGGAAACGATGGATATCGGACAGCTGCTGGCTTCTTCCACAAACTTGATGTACGCTTCGAGTTCCTTAGGCAAGGCGGCATCTGCTGACAACTCACTTTGCCAACCTTGATGTTGCTCATAAACTGGTGATATCGCAGCCGATTGATCATAAGGCACATGTTTCGATACCTTGCCATCTACGTCATAGGCAGTGCACACTCCAATATTCTGAAACTCATTGAGCACATCTGCTTTGGTCATGATGAGTTTTGTAACTCCGTTGAGCATTACTGCATAGTGCAGAGCCACCATATCTAGCCAGCCACAGCGTCTTGGCCTGCCAGTAGTGGCGCCATATTCATGGCCAATATCTCTCAAGCGTTGACCAGTTTCATCATGGAGCTCGGTGGGGAAGGGGCCGCTTCCCACTCTGGTGCAATACGCCTTGAAAATGCCGTAAACTTCACCAATCTTATTCGGTGCTATACCCAAACCTGTGCAGGCACCAGCGCATATCGTGTTGGATGAAGTTACAAAGGGATAGGAACCAAACTCAATATCAAGCAAGGAACCCTGAGCGCCTTCTGCGAGAATGCGTTTACCGGCATTCAAAGCTTCGTTGATGTAATACTCACTATCGGTAAATGGGATGGATTGCATGAATCTAGCGGCCTCCATCCATTCGGTTTCCATTTCAGCCAATGCGCCATAATCAAAATCCATGCGATCAAGCATCTGAGTGTGCTTATCACGCAGCGCTTGATAACGCGATTCAAAGTCCTTAGCTTCTATGTCACCTACTCGGAGTCCGTTTCTGCCAGTTTTATCCATGTAGGTTGGTCCAATACCTTTAAGCGTGGATCCAATCTTGTCCTTGCCCTTTGCTAGCTCTGATGCCGCATCTAAAAGTCGGTGCGTGGGAAGAATTAAGTGTGCCTTTCTTGAGATTAGGAGTCGCTCTTGGTAAGGCACATTTTGCTTGGCGAGATTATCAATTTCCTTTTTAAAAATGACTGGATCAATCACTACACCATTGCCGATTAAGTTCATCTTACCGTTATGAAAAATGCCTGATGGTATGGTGTGCAATACATGCTTTTGTCCATCAAACTCTAAGGTGTGCCCAGCATTTGGGCCACCTTGAAAACGGGCTATGATATCGTATTTTGGCGTGAGTACATCTACGATTTTACCCTTTCCTTCATCACCCCATTGCATCCCAAGCAATACGTCTACTTGCATAAATGTGTTGTTTAATTGGTGGCTTCTTCGCCAGTGTTTTTAACGGCATAAAAATTAAGTGAATGATGCAAAATTTTTATTCCTAATGATTGTTCGAGCGAATTTTTAATCAGCTGTAATCTAGGATCACAGAATTCTAAAACTTCTCCCGATTCCGTCATGATGATATGATCGTGTTGTCGATTCGCAAAACTTGGCTCAAACTGGGCCTGATTCTTTCCAAACTGGTGCTTTCTAATCAAGTTGCAAGAAAGCAATAAGTCGATCGTATTGTAAAGTGTAGCGCGGCTTACACGATACTTCTTCTTTTTCATTTGCTGATAAAGCTCTTCCACGTCAAAGTGACCTGTAGAGTGATAGATCTCTACTAAGATAGCAAACCGCTCGGGCGTCTTTCTGTGACCGTGTTCTTCGAGGTACGCGCGAAAGATGTTCTTTACCTGAACTATGGTATCGTTTGGCTTCATTAAGAGGCGGCAAAGGTATCAATTAGGTTCGCTCAGCGTAGTCTCTTCGCGTTGTCCTTTTATTCGACTTACGGTGCTAACACCACTTATATTTCTCAGTTTCCGCATGAGCTCGGTTAGGTGGTAAGTATCGTTTACAAAAACCTTAATTGTACCGGTGAATATTCCATCATCCGATTCGAAGGAAATGCTGCGCATGTTGACGTGGTATTCGTCTGAAATGACCTTGGTGACCTCGTTAACAAGACCAACCTGATCAATACCACTAATTCTAATTCCTGCTAAAAAGGCTATGCTCTCTTGGTTTGTCCATTTCGCCTTTATAATTCGATAAGCGTATTTAGACATTAACTGTATGGCGTTCGGACAGCTTTCACGGTGTATTTTAATTCCGTTTGTGGCGGTTAAAAACCCGAAAACATGGTCACCAGGAATGGGATTGCAGCAAGTGGCCAACTTATAGTCAAATTGTTCTTGAGAATCACCGATGAGCAGATTGGCATTTTTAGCTTCTGCAGGGGTAATGAGCTCAGAAGTTTTGGGATTCCTTCTTTTGGACCTTCTGTATTTGAGCTGTCCCGCATCTTTTTTAAGATTACTAATTCGGCTCAAATCTATCTGCTCGGTAGCAATTTTGTAGTATAATTCCTGGCTTGATGGCAAACGAAAAAAAGATACAATGCGTTGAATGTTTTCATCGTTTGCATTGATTTTGAAGGATTTAAGTTTCCGATCTAATATTTCTTTTCCATCGATTGCGATTCTCCTTTTCTCTTCTTTTAAGAGACTTTTTATGTTGGATTTAGCCTTTGCAGTAACTACAAATCGGAGCCAATCTTCATTTGGTTTTTGACTGGCAGAAGTCAGTATTTCTACTTGATCTCCACTCTTGAGCTGATAGCTCAGCGGTACGAGCCTATGGTTGACCTTAGCACCAATGCATCGTGCGCCAACCATGGTGTGTATTTCAAAGGCAAAATCGAGCGCAGTGGCGGTTTGAGGTAGGTTTTTAAGCTCGCCTTTTGGGGTAAAGACGAATATTTCATCGCTAAACAGGTTTAATTTAAAATCGTCAATGAAGTCGATGGCATTGGGGTCGGGGTTTTGAAGCGTTTCTCTAATTCTTCCTATCCATTCGTCCAAGGCATTTTCACTAGCCGACTCCTTGTATTTCCAGTGAGCTGCGTATCCGAGTTCGGCAATTTCGTCCATGTGCTTAGTACGAATTTGTACCTCAACCCACTTTCCCGTAGGGCTCATAACTGTGGTGTGCAGTGACTCGTATCCGTTGCTCTTGGGCGTACTAATCCAATCCCTAAGTCGATCAGGATTAGGTTGGTAGTTGTCAGTAACGATGCTGTAAACACGCCAGCATTCGCTTTTTTCAGTTTCTATTGGGGTATCGATGATTATCCGAATTGCAAATAGATCAAAAACCTCCTCGAATGGAATGTTTTTGTTAAGCATCTTATTGTAGATCGAGTAAATCGACTTTGTACGTGTCTTTACCTCATACTTGATATTTGATGTATCAAGACCACGTTTTATGGGGATTGTAAATTGGTTGATAAACCTCGTTCGCACTGCTTTGCTCTTCACCAAGGATTTTTCTATTTTCTCATAGACACTCGGCTCTTTATACTTTAAGCATAGGTCTTCAAACTCTGATTTGATGTTATATAAGCCTAAGCGATGCGAGAGAGGAGCGTAGAGGTAAAGCGTTTCCGAAGCAATTTTTTGTTGCTTGTCATGACGCATCGACTCAAGGGTACGCATGTTGTGCAGGCGGTCTGATAGCT
>JALRDM010000405.1 GCA_023262195.1 Salibacteraceae bacterium
AACCAGCCGAATCAGAGGCAACAAGAGAAATCCAAAAGCATATTGCTGGAAAACGCAGACGAGCAGCCACAAAGACAATATCGATCCAAGAAACCTCTACAATGGTTGAAACAGAAGTTCCAAGCACAGCGCTATCAGAATCTGAACCCACGAAAAGCATAGGTTCATTAGCTCTAACTCAAGCTTGGGAGCATGCCCTTGAATCAGTCGCAAAAGACAACAATACCCTTAGGGCAATTTTAGCTCGCACTGATTTATCGAAATTAGAATCCACCAACAGCATTAGGGTTGAGTTGCATCATACCGTTGAACAAGCAGAATTTGACCTTTTGCGTTCTGACCTTTTAGAAGAACTCAGAACGATGACTGGAAATAGTAGCCTTGAACTCACTTCTGAGTTGGTAGACCAAGTGACCACGGCCAAACTTTTTACACCAAAAGATAAATATGACCATCTTGCTGCCAAGAATCCGAATCTTGATGTTCTAAAGAAAAAACTTGATCTAGATATATCCCTTTAATTGAATACTTATGAGATACTTACTAATTGCCCTTACCTTAATCAGCTTCATTGGATGTAATTCCAACGATCAACCTGAAACCGAATCCACTTCAAAATATACTTATGAATCTGTAGAGAATGACCCATTTGGAATGCGTGTTTATACGCTTGAAAACGGGCTAAAAGTCTATATGTCAATCAATGATGGAGAGCCACGAGTACAAACAAATATCGCTGTGCGAACTGGAAGCAAGCAAGATCCAGCAGATGCTACGGGGCTTGCTCACTATCTTGAGCACATGTTATTCAAAGGAACCTCGAAGCTTGGTTCTTTAAATTGGGAAGAAGAGCAAAAGCTTCTTCAAGCCATTTCTGATGAGTATGAAAATCTACGCGCCACGCAAGATGAGGATGCAAGGCAAAACATACTTATGAAAATTGATTCTTTGTCGGGCGTTGCGGCAACATATGTTGCTTCAAACGAATATGATAAGCTAATCAGCTCTATGGGCGCACAAGGCACAAACGCCTATACAAGCAATGAGCGAACTGTATATATAAATGACATTCCAACCAATGAATTAGAACGTTGGCTAGCGCTGGAGGCAGAGCGTTTTAGTGAATTAACACTGCGCTTATTTCACACTGAATTAGAAGCAGTATATGAAGAGTTTAACCGATCTCAAGACAGCGATTTCCGCCAAGCCTATTACAAAATACTGGATTTGATGTTTCCTACACATCCCTATGGACAGCAAACCACAATTGGCACCGGAGAGCACTTGAAAAATCCAAGTATGGAAAAAATCCATGAGTATTTCAAAGCGAGGTACGTTCCAAATAATATGGCCATAGTGTTGGCCGGGGATATCGATCCTGATGCTACAATGGAACTCATAGAAAAGTACTTCGGTGGAATGGAAAAGCAACCGATTGCGAATCCTGAAATGCCAAAAGAAGAGCCCATCACTGAACCTCGAATCGCTCAAGTAAGTGGGTCAGATGCGGAATTTGAATTTGTAGGTTTTAGACTTGACGGTGCAGGCTCTAAAGATGATTTGTATCTCGAATTGATGGACGGAATTCTGAGCAATGGAACAGCTGGATTGATCGACATCAACTTGAATCAAAGCCAGAAAGTATTGCGCGCAAGATCTTCGGTAACCGTAAATGAGGATTACAGCATGCTAATGCTGAGCGGAAACAATCGTCAAGGACAAAGCCTTGAAGAGGTCAGAAACTTGTTGTTAGAGCAAGTAGAGTTGGCTAAAAACGGAGAGTTTGAAGATTGGATGATTCAAGCGGTTGTTCGGAAATTCAAGCGCGATTTGATGAGTCAAATGGAGGCGAATTGGATCAGAGCATACTTAATGAGCGATGCTTTCATTTTAAATAAAGATTGGCAGCAGACCGTCACCAGATATGACCGAATGGCGGAAATCACCAAAGAAGACTTCACAGCCTGGGCGCAAGAAAAATTTGGAAACAACTACGTAGCTGTTGATAAAGTCATAGGAGAGAAAGATGTGCATAAAGTGGATAAACCACAGATCACCCAGGTTCCTATAAATAGAGATACTGCATCATCGTTTTTCAACGAAATATCAGAAATGGAAGCCAGCCGTATCCAACCGCAGTTCGTGGATTATGAAAAGGAGATTACCCGAGGCGAGATAGCAGGTAAAGTTGGCCTATGGCATGTTAACAATGATGTAAACGGTCTTTATGAAATGTATTACGTTTTCGATATGGGAAGCGAACATGACTTGACCATACCTCTCGCATTTAAATACCTTCCATATCTCGGCACCGAAGAAATGACTCCTGAACAAGTTCAGAAAGAGATGTTCAAGATTGGGCTTGAATTCGATGTTTTCTCATCTGGTAGAAGGAGTTATGTTATTGTGAGCGGATTAGCAGAAAACTTTGAAGAGGGTGTTAAGTTTTTCGAAAACCTGATGAATTCAGTGGTTTCTGACCAAGCAAGTTATAACCAAATGGTCAACGGAATGCTCAAGGAGCGTGCAGACGAAAAGTTGAGTAAGGGACAAATCCTATTTGCTGGTATGGGTAGCTATGCCAAGTATGGTGCTAAAAATCCATTTAACACCCTCTTAAGTGAAGACGAGCTTCGCGCCATTGATCCAACCTCACTTACGGATAAGATTAAGAGCCTTAGCAATTTTGAACATAAAGTGCTTTTCTACGGCCCGCAGGAGATAGCAGAGGTCAGCAAAATTCTCGAAGCTAACCACACTATTGCTGACTCATGGACCCCAATGCCAGAGCGGGAGGAGTTTAATGAGATTGAGACCACTGAAAACAAAGTCTTCTTTGCGGAATATGATATGGTTCAAACTGAACTGATGATGTATCATCGCGGACCTTCGTTTGATTTGTCCATATCACCGGAGTCCAAAATTTTCGGTGAGTATTTTGGTGGCGGTCTTTCATCCATTGTATTTCAAGAAATCCGGGAATCAAGAGCCTTGGCGTATAGCGCTTATGCAGGATACACAACGCCATCAAGAGCTGATGACCATCACTACGTAAGAGGTTATATTGGAACACAAGCAAACAAGCTTGACGATGCCACCTCTGCCTTGCTAGAACTTATGAGTGAATTACCTCGAGCCGAAGCACAATTTGAGCAATCAAAACTTAGCGCAATGAAGCAAATTGAAACAAACCGAACAACAGGTTCAAGCATTTTGTGGTCATATCTAAACGCACAGGATAAGGATATGGAGACCGATATGAACAAGGTAATCTATCCAAAACTCGAGTCCATGACTTTTGATCAACTACAAACTTTCTTTGACAATCAAATCAAGGATAAAACATACACCTATGTAGTCATCGGCAAAAAGTCAGAAATGGATATGTCAGCCCTTGAAAAACTCGGACCAGTTCAAGAGCTGACGTTGGAAGAAATCTTCGGCTATTAAATAAAGCATCATTTCAACATTACAAAAAATGGACCGTCCTATTGCAGGGCGGTCTTTTTTATTTAGCTCAAACCGAATACCAAATCAATTCTGAGTTCGAGAAAATTACTTTTGTACAAACACCAATTAAACCTGAACTACTAAGAATGAATCAGACAGCCATTATTTATACCAAAACCGATGAGGCCCCAGCACTAGCTACTTATTCACTCTTTCCAATAATTCACAAGTTTTCCGAAAAGGCTGGTGTATCGATCGATAAGTGCGACATATCTCTGGCAGCAAGAATTTTAGCACAATTTCCTGATATATTGGCTCCTGAACAACGTGTTCCAAACACGTTATCTCAATTGGGCAAGCTCGCTCAACGACCCGAAGCCAATATTGTGAAGCTTCCAAATATTAGTGCCTCAATACCGCAGCTAAAGGCAGCTATAAAGGAGTTGCAAGATCATGGATTTCAAATTCCCGATTATCCCGATAAACCAAATTCCGAAAAGGAAATAGATTATAAAAAACGCTACGACAGTGTTAAGGGAAGCGCAGTAAACCCTGTACTAAGAGAAGGCAATTCTGATAGGCGCGCACCAAAAGCTGTGAAAGATTACGCGCGCAAAAATCCGCATAAAATGGGGCAATGGAGTGCTGATTCTAAATCACACGTTGCAAGTATGACAAGGGGTGATTTTTTCGAAACGGAACAGTCCATCACCAGTGCAATTGCAGATCAAATCTCCATTGTATTAAGAGATTCAGACGGAAATACAACAGTTCTAAAATCAAACCTGAGCATCCAAGAAGGCGAAATACTCGATTCGGCCGTGATGAGTAAAAAGGAGCTCGTAAAGTTTTTGACTCATCAGATTGAAGAGGCTAAAAAGCAGAACGTACTCTTCTCAGCCCATCTTAAAGCCACCATGATGAAGGTGAGTGACCCTATCATATTTGGTTCGGTCGTTGAATCATACTTCGCAGATGTGTTCGCAAAGCATCATAATATACTAAAGCAAATTGGAGCGGATGCAAGAAGCGGCCTTGGAAATATCCTAGCTGCACTCAAAAAACTTCCAAAGGATCAGGAAAGCGAAATCTTGGGAGATTTTCAAAAATCAATAGAACAAGGAGCAGACTTGGCCATGGTAAATTCAGACCAAGGCATCACGAATTTACATGTACCCAGCGATGTGATCATTGATGCATCTATGCCGGCTATGATTCGCAATAGCGGAAAAATGTGGAATAAAAACGGAGAAGCACAAGACACAAAGGCCATTATACCCGATCGCTCATATGCTGGGGTTTATCAAGCTACAATAGATGATTGCAAAGCTCATGGGGCATTTAACCCCGTGACCATGGGTAGCGTATCAAACGTTGGTTTGATGGCTCAAAAAGCCGAAGAATATGGATCGCATGACAAGACGTTTGAGATAAAAACAAATGGAGTAGTTCAAGTCTTGGATAATGCCGGGGCTGTATTGATGGAACACAAGGTAGAGGTTGGTGATATATTCAGAGCCTGTCAAACAAAAGATGCTCCTATAAAAGATTGGGTGAAACTTGCGGTTAATCGCGCCCGAGCCACAGGAAATCCAGCGATTTTTTGGCTGGATGAACAAAGAGCGCATGACCGCGAAATCATTAAAAAAGTAAAAGCTTATCTTAAATTACACCAAATTGATGGACTCGATATTCAGATTCTCAGTCCTGTAGAAGCCTCTAAATTTTCTCTTAAACGTATTCGCAACGGTGAGGACACCATTTCAATTACTGGAAATGTTCTCCGCGATTATTTAACGGATCTGTTTCCAATACTTGAAGTTGGCACCAGTGCTAAGATGCTCAGCATAGTACCACTTATGAATGGTGGAGGACTTTTTGAAACAGGAGCCGGTGGCTCAGCACCTAAGCACGTAGAACAATTCACTGCTGAGAACCATTTGAGGTGGGATTCGCTCGGTGAATTTTTAGCGTTAGCAGTATCGCTTGATCATTATGGCGAAGTATATAACAACAAAAAGGCCTCGATTTTGGCCGCATGCTTGGATATAGCCACCAGCAAATTTTTACTGAATGATAAATCGCCTTCGCGGAAGGTAGGTGAGTTAGATAATCGAGGAAGCCATTACTACTTAGCCAGATACTGGGCGCGAGAATTGGCAAATCAAAGCCTAGCTTTTGATTTAGCAGAACAGTTTTCACAATTGGCTTCACAGCTCGAAACGAACGAAGAATCCATTATCAATGAGTTGAATTCAGTACAAGGCGTTCAGATGGATATTGGTGGATACTATCATCCTGATGAATCCTTAGCTTCCGCAGCAATGCGTCCCAGCACAACGCTAAATAGCATCATTGATTCATTTTAAAGCATAAGGTGCCGTACATCGAAATAAAAATAGAATGCTCTTCTAAAGATTTTTGTGAAATCATTGAGGCCGAAATCATGGATTTTGGTTTTGAGAGTTTTGAAGTGAATGAGGCTATCTTGAGAGGATTTGCGAAACAGGATCAAATTGACCGAGCTGCAGTAGACCAAGTCCTGCTCGAATATCAAGATCATATTTCGTCCATAATTGATATCGTGCATGAAGATGAAAACTGGAATTCAGTTTGGGAATCGAATTTCGAACCTGTAACCATTGGAGATGAACTTTTTATTGGGGCACCATTTCATGATATTCCTGATCGTTTTAAGCATAGCATCGTAATAGATCCTAACATGAGTTTTGGAACTGGGCACCATCCAACTACTGAAATGATGATCAGGAAAATGATGAGCACCGAATTGGACGGAAAAATCGTACTAGATTTTGGCTGTGGCACCGGAATACTGGCAATCTATGCTGATTATAAAGGTGCCTCTGGTGTTGCAATAGAAATAGATAAACATGTCGCAACCTGTGCTAGGAACAATTTGAAAGCAAATAAATCCAACAACTTTGAAGTAATTACAGGGGGAGTTGAAAGCATACAAAACGGACCATTTGATCTGATTTTGGCCAACATTAACCGTAACGTTATTGAAGAAAGCCTAAAAACGTTCATCAAAAGCCTTAATCTGCATGGGCAATTGGTCTGCTCAGGATTCCTAGTTTCGGACATCGATGGTTTAACAGATACCCTTTCAAAAGCTGGTCTTGAAATTATAAACACTGATACTATCGGAGATTGGGCGTTGATAGCTGCTAATAAAACAACATGAGATCACTATTTATTTTCCTGGCTTGTTTGGTCTACACTGGGTCACAACTGTATGCGCAAAGCTTTAAGGAGTTCAGCTCCGAAGAGGCTTTTCTTCAAGAATTGCAAGAGCAAATTGTGGGAAATTCTGTGGGAGATGCCAAAAAAGAGAATAAGGAGCTCATAGAAAAGTTTACTGAAATGTGGACCGAGCTTGGATCATTTACTGCGGGTCAGAAATCTTCATTCTACACAACATCAAATAAGATTTTAGACGCGCGCATGCGCCCGCTACCCGATGTAAGAAACTACATTGAGACCGTGATGACCATGGTTGAGCTGGGTGTTGAAGCAGGAAAGTTTAGTGATTGGGAACGCTCGGTAGATTTAGTATTGGATTCGCGTTCTGCCCGCAAAGACTTTGGTGATTATATGGACTTCAGTCTCAACCTCTTTTCACAAAACACCCTTTATTCTTCTGGTTCACTAGAATGGAAGTCAAGCAATGGCGATTTTGACATCAAAATAGAAGATGGTAAGCCAAAATATACTTTCAACAACCTCGATCTGACCTGTGATGCAAAAGGAAGTAGTTCTACCCTTTATGAAACATCAGGTGTGCTCTACCCTATTGATGGTGATTGGTTTGGGAAAAATGGAACCATCACTTGGGAGCGCGCTGGGCTTGATCCTAATAAGGTTTACGCTATTGTAAACGATTATGAAATCAAGCTAAAGTTTTCCAACTATCGAGCTGACTCCGTCACATTTTACAATACAGATTATTTCGACCAGCCCTTGAAGGGAAGGCTTCTTGAGAAAGTACAGGCAGTTGCCAGTGCAGACCGATCGTCATTTCCAATGTTTGAAAGCTACAGTCAGCGTTTAAAAATCGAAAACATTGATAGAGGTATCGATTATGAGGGAGGATTTATACAAAAAGGATCTCGATTTCTTGCCAGTGGAACTGACGAGGCACCTGCTTACCTAGTTTTTTACATTGGTGATAAGAAGTTTCTAGAGGTATCATCACTAGGTTTCAGTATTAAAGAAGAACAGATTACCTCAGCAGATGCCGCCATTAAATTTCACTTGCACGATGATACCATTACCCATCCAGGGCTTGATTTTAAATATTTTAGAGATGAGCGTCAAGTAAGCCTTTACAAGGCAGACGAAGGGCTACAGAAGGCCCCATACTTTGACAGCTACCACCAAATGGATATTTATGCAGAATATGTGACATGGAAGATTGATGAAAAGGAGATTCTGTTTAGAACACTACCCAACTCCAGTGACAACAGAGCATTTTTTGAGTCTGATTACTATTTCAGAGAAAACAGGTTTGATCAAATGATGGGAATGAGCATGACCCACCCTCTGGTTCAGGTGAAGGGGTGCTTCACAAAGCTAGGAGTTGAAACCCTGTATGACATCGAAATTGCCAAGTGTATTCAGTCTGATAAAACGAATGCAATGCTATTGCTACTTGATTACACCAACAAGGGATTAGTTGACTATGACCCAAAAACAGGCAAGGTGAGGTCAACTCCTCGACTCTATCACTACATAGCAGCAAAATCCGAACTTGAAGACTATGATGTACTCCGAGTAGCATCTGACATTGGGTCAATCGAAAACGCTCGACTCGACCTTACTGATGAAGTTTACACATTGGATATTAATGGTATACGAAACATTATTCTTTCAGACTCTCATAATGTGGTGCTCTTCCCGAAAAATGGACACATTGTTATGAAAAAGAACAGAGACTTTGATTTTTCTGGAGTGGTTTTAGCAGGTAGGCTAGAGTTTTTCGGAAACAATTACGAGTTTTTATACGATGATTTCAAAATCGAAATGCCCAATGTTGATTCAGTAAGAATCAATGTGTCCTTAGGTAAGGAAGAAGGAATTGGAGGTCGTGAACGCTTAGCTCGCGTAAAAAACGTGATCGAAGAAGTGGACGGGACACTAGAAATTGATAAGCCCGAT
>JALRDM010000414.1 GCA_023262195.1 Salibacteraceae bacterium
ATTTGAAGTGATGGCAACGATCAGAACACTTTTTACCTCGCCCGTGCGTCCATAGATGTTTTCAGACGTGTCTAGTCCACTACTTAAGCCCTGAAGAATCTCCTGCAATTTAACTGCGTACGGACGCATCTGAGTAATTGCATCCTGAGCCTTTTTGAGCTTTGCGGCACTCACCATTTTCATTGCAGACGTAATCTGCATGGTGTTGTTTACCGAGGTGATTCTATTTCGTACTTCTTTTAAGTTGGGCATTTGCCAGGATGTGTTTGATTAGTACTTAGCAGAGATTTCGGCAGCTACGCTTTCGAGAACCCCTGTTAACTCATCATTGAATTTACCTTCTCTTAATTGGTCAAGAACGTCTCTGTGATTGCGATCAAGGTGATCGAGATATTCTGCCTCAAAAGCTTTCACCTTGTTTACAGGAACCTTGCTCAGCAAGTTATTTGTTCCCGCATAGATAATTGCGGTTTGTTTTTCTACAGGAACTGGAGCATTTTCACCTTGCTTTAAGATTTCCACATTACGCGCACCTTTATCAAGCACTGACTTCGTAGCGGCATCAAGGTCAGAACCAAACTTGGCAAATGCTTCGAGTTCGCGATATTGGGCTTGGTCCAATTTCAAGGTACCAGATACCTTCTTCATAGATTTAATCTGCGCACTACCACCAACACGAGACACAGAGATACCCACGTTAATCGCAGGACGCACACCAGATAAGAATAAGGTTGACTCTAAGAAGATTTGACCATCTGTAATGGAGATAACGTTGGTTGGAATATAAGCCGAAACGTCTCCTGCTTGAGTCTCAATAATTGGTAACGCGGTGAGTGACCCACCACCTTTTACTTTATCCTTCAAACAACGAGGAAGATCATTCATTTGTGATGCAATAGCGTCATCATTGATAACCTTTGCAGCACGCTCTAATATTCTCGAGTGTAAGTAGAATACATCCCCAGGATACGCTTCACGCCCTGGAGGTCTTCTGAGAAGAAGAGACACTTCACGGTAAGCTACTGCTTGTTTTGAGAGGTCATCAAAAATGATAAGAGCTGGTCTTCCTGTATCCCGGAAGTATTCACCAATAGCAGCGCCCGCCATAGGAGCGTAGAATTGCATTGGACTAGGGTCAGATGCATTTGCAGCCACCACGGTGGTATATTGCATAGCGCCAGCATCTTCAAGACGTTTTACAATACCAGCTACGGTTGAGGCCTTTTGACCGCAAGCAACATAAATACAGTAAACAGGCTCTCCTCTATCGAAGAACTCCTTTTGGTTAATGATGGTATCGATTGCTACGGTGGTCTTACCTGTTTGGCGGTCACCAATGATCAATTCACGCTGACCTCTTCCAATTGGAATCATGGCATCGATTGCCTTAATACCTGTTTGCAAAGGTTCGTTTACCGGCTGACGGAAAATCACTCCTGGAGCTTTTCGCTCTAAAGGCATTTCGAATAATTCACCCTCAAAGGCTCCTTTACCATCGATGGGTGTTCCTAAGGTGTTTACTACCCTTCCAACGATTCCTTCTCCCACATTTATGGAAGCAATTCTTTTAGTTCGCTTTACGGTATCTCCTTCTTTGATGTTCGTAGAGTGACCGAGAAGTACGGCCCCAACGTTGTCTTCTTCGAGGTTCAACGCAATGGCTTGTAATCCATCTTCAAATTCGATGAGCTCACCCGCTTGTACATTGGAAAGACCATAGATTCTGGCAATTCCATCACCCACTTGCAATACTGATCCAACTTCTTCTAGTTCCGCGGCTGTCTTTGCTCCGCTGAGTTGTTCTCTTAGTATGGCTGATACTTCTGCTGGCTTAATTTCAGGCATGATATATTCTGATTAATAGCTAAAAGCTTAATTTGAAATTTCTTGTTTGAGTTCGTTTAGTTTTCTTCTGAGGGTTGCATCTATTAGCTGATCGCCAACTTTTACTCTAAGGCCACCCAAAAGCGATGGGTCCACCGACTCTGTAAATTCAATAGACTTCCCGGTTTTTGCGAAGGCAGCTGCAAGGTCAGCCTTCCACTCAGCTGACATGGGCACTGCCGACACTACTTCTGCATTGATAATGCCCTTTTCGTACCTATATAGATTGATGAATGCGTCAGCAATATCTTCAAGCATTCGCTCTCTTCCTTTATCGGCAAGCAGGTGTAAGAACATCATTGACAGATTAGTTACCGAGGAGCTGAAAATGCTCTCGATTACTTTTTTCTTTACCTCAGATTTGATGATGGGAGAAGTGAGCATCAGCGCAAGGTCCTTGCTGGCTGCAACGGTATCTCTTACCAACATCATGTCATCCTTTACTCGATCAAGCTCGCCATTTTCTTTGGCTAAGTCGAGTAAAGACTGTGCGTATCTATTTGCCGCCTTGGTAGATTTCATTAGTTGAAGTTGATTTCAGAAAGCGCCTTCTTTACGGTTTCGCTTTGCTTGTCGCTTTCACTTAACTTTTCGCTCAATACTATTTCTGCTATTTCGAAAGAAATCTCAGCCACTGAATTCTTCAACTCACTTAGGGCTTTGGTTTTTTCAACCTTAATTTCTTCTCGAGTCGCTGCTAGGATTTTATCTGCCTCTTCTTTGGCTTTGGTTCTGGCTTCTGAAACGATTTCGTCTTTGATTACCTTACCTTCAGCGAGCAGCTTATCACGCTCTTCCCGAGCTTCGGCTAGCAACGCGTGATTCTTCTCTTTAATTCGTTCAAGCTCTCGTTTGGCCTCCTCTGCATTTTCAAGAGATTCTTCAATAAACTTCTCTCTTGTGTTTACTGCATTAAGGGTTGGCTTCCAAGCAAACTTTCTCAATAACAACAAGAGTGCTAGAAAGAGTAATGTTTGCCAAAAGAATAGGCCAACTGAGAATTCACTTATTAATTTTTCCATGGTTTATTTTCTTAGATCTATGCGAGAACAAAATGATGGCGACAGCCAACCGCGGTCGCCATCAAATGATTCAATTTATACAGCAAATAATGCGGCAAATCCAATACCCTCAATAAGAGCGGCAGCGATCAACATCGCAGTTTGAATTTTACCAGTTGCTTCAGGCTGGCGAGCGATTGCTTCCATAGCAGACCCTCCAATGTTTCCGATGCCGATACCGGCACCAATTACAACTAAACCTGCACCTACAATAGCTGGAATTTCCATAGTCAAGATAAATTAAGAATTAATAAAAAATTGTTAGTGATCATCATGTTCTTCTACTGCAAAACCGAAGTATAGCGCGGTGAGCATGGTGAATATATACGCTTGTAAAAAGGCTACCAACAGCTCAATAAGCGATAAGAAAAAGGTCAACCCCAAAAAGGCACCTCTTGCAAACCAATTATTGAATATGAATAGCAAGCCAATCAAGCTCATTAATACAATGTGTCCTGCGGAAATGTTAGCGTACAAACGAATCATAAGCGCAAAGGGCTTAATGAATACACCTAACAATTCAATAGGAGCTAAAATTATTTTCATCGGCACGGGAACACCAGGCATCCAAAAAATGTGCTTCCAATAGTATCCTTTCGCAGTGAATTGAGTGATTAAGAAAGTCATAATAGCAAGAGCGAATGTTACTGCAATATTTCCGGTAACATTTATACCGAGCGGAGTAAGCCCTGCTAGGTTTATAAACCAAATGAATACAAATATGGTGAGCAAATAACCCATATACTTTCTATGGTGCTCTTTGCCAATGTTTGGTATCGCAATTTCGTCTCGCACAAAAATCACGAGTGGCTCCAAAAACTTTCCAATACCCCGCGCCACCAAACCGTTCTTGTAACCATCACCCAAGGCTTTGAACAAGAAGAAGATGATGATTGACATAAGGAATATGCTGAACACATTTTTCGTGATTGAAAAATCTAGCGGTGCGGCATTCATCACGTGGCCCTCTTCATCGTATTCAAGGGTGCCTTCGGCATCTGTTTTATAGATGTGATTGTGGTGCAACACATAATGGTTTCCATTTACTTCAGCGACTGATTCACCGTGGTGAAAAGCAGAAGACATGAATACTTGAAGGCCCTCGTCAATCAAGATAACTGGCAAAGGCATGCTGAGATGAAGGTCGTTTTCTTCATCAGACCAAACATGAAAATCATGCGCGTCTTTAAGGTGATGTTGAATGTCAGCTTTAATCTGCTCTCGGATAGACATGCTATCTGCCTCATGATGGGTGCTGCCTTCTGACGCTAGAGCGAAGAATGGTGCTAAAACCAATGCAATGATTAGGTTAAATAAACCAAGCTTTTTGCGCATAATTCCTTATATAATAAGGGGTTCTAAATTTGGGTGCAAGAGTAGTCAATATTTTACTAGTAGAAAACACTTTTCGAAACAGTTTTTTGAAGTATTGAAATTGTGTCAACCATTCAACCGGTTCATTTTGCGAATG
>JALRDM010000393.1 GCA_023262195.1 Salibacteraceae bacterium
AATCCGATAAAAACTACAGGGCTTTTGGTGCATGAATCAAAAGCCCTTTTTTTAATCAAACTTCCAGCGCTTGCCAAGCACCCAACGAATTAATTCCATTTTAACCGCTCCCTGCCTTAACCAGACTGTAACTGATTGCCTGAGCTGGAAACCAAATGCACTGGAGTTTGACACAGACCCAGAAATATCGATCCCGACCAATTTGCGTTTGGGTCAGCAGGTAGAAAAAACCTTGATAGAGCTAATCAAAGGTTCGAGAAACTATTCTGTAATACATGATGGAGTACAAATCAAAAAGGACGGGAAAACGATCGGTGAGCTGGATGCCATCATCCGTGATGAAGAAAATGGACAATTGATTCATTTAGAAATTGCGTATAAGTTCTATTTACTCGATCCAAGCATTTCTTCCGACCCCATCAAACAATGGATTGGACCCAACCGAAATGATACGCTCCACGAAAAACTACACAAGATCAAAAGGAAGCAATTCCCGATCTTAAAAACACCAGAGGTGGAGGAGATGATTGGTAAAGAAATCACCAGCAACTGCACGCAAGCGCTCTGTTTTATGGCACACCTCTACATTCCTCGGGATTCTGACATCACAATGCCAAACAACGTATCCCACGCGGTGGTTGGGCACTACCTTACGTTCCAAATACTGGTTCAACTGGATCATACTTCACGGCTTTATCGTATTCCCAAAAAAACCGATTGGGGTATCGATCCAGCAACTTGTGTTCATTGGTTCAGGTTTGATGAAATTCAACCGTCATTGGCAAAGAGCATGGATGAAAAACGCTCGATGTTGGTTTGGGAAAAGGCGGGGAATGAGTACTCAACCTTCTTTGTGGTATGGTGGTAGGTACCAATATATCAAGGTGTGCACCACTTTTCTTGATCTAAACCTAACCGACTTTAGTCTGTTTTGAATGCATGGAACGATCCCAAACAGTCTTAGAACTCCGGCCAATTCTCAATTTAAAAGCCACTGAAAATCAAGGCGATATAGAGCGCTTTCAAAACGATACCATTCGACCAATTATTAAGTTCCAACACGAGGTTATACTCGCCCTAGTATTCAATCATAAATTCTATGAAAAATCGGTAAAAAGCTCGAACACACCAGATGAATATAGAGCCGCCTTAAAATCATTTTTGAATGGCCAAAAAGAACTGAGGCACCAACTGATTGGGCTCGTTATCGGACTTTTTGATCTTTCAGAATTTGAAGCCTATCAATTGAATGCGCCAGAGTATCAACGGAGGATAATCCAAATCATAAGCCAGCGGGTATTTGATACAATCGGTACTAAATAAGGTGCCCTGATAATTACGTTAGGTAATTCTTACACCGATTACGCATACATCATCAATCAAGCGGAGCGAGCTCAATGACTAACACTAAGTTATTCTCAAACCGATCACACAGACATCATCAATCTGATCAATATCTCCGCGCCATGATTCGAACTCATCGGCTAATATCTACTTTTGATCGGCAGGCACCTCTGGCAGGGCATTCAGCGCATGCTCGTTAGCATTGGTAATTCGAAGTTTTTGATTTTTCATGAGCAATGTTTTGTTAGGATATTCAGAAGAGCCTGATGCATCAAACTTGCATTCTATCTCGACTCATCCATTTGCTTCTGCTTGTCCATGTCCGTAGGCATCTTCATCCCTTCACGCGCGCGCACCGGTGTGCAATCCAATGTATTGGCAGGACGCATAAAGAAAAATCGAAGGCTTAAAATGACTGGTCTGTAACGACTCGCAAAGAAACCCAGGGAAGATCTCGGGGGCTCGAACGGCATTACATTGAGTATGGGTGTTTCTATGGCTGGAATCAGCAGCCAATTTCCACGCATTTTTATGCCGTAACCGAGTTTGTAATGCAGCTGCGTGATGAACTGCCCAGGATTAGCATCCCTGGCAGCAGATACTGTAGCGCCAGACTTATTGGTCAAAAAGGCATAACCGGCATTAACGCCAATGGAGTTTTGAATGAAGTTATATTTCCCAACGCGCCAAACGTGGTTAAAATTCACAAAGCCTTCGGCATAGTGAAATCCATAAAGACCCTCGTTTTGCTCTAACGCACTCGCTGGAACTTCGCCTGGCATACTCACCCACTGGCCTTCCGCTCGTTCTCTCCCGCGAAGTCCTTTGTATGACAATCCATAGTCCATGTATTTGAAAAGCTTCGAATATTGAAACACGCGATAGCGTCCAACTTCGGCATAGAGCCCGAGTCGGCCACGCGCATTCAATCTGGCATCAAACTGGCTGGCGTCTGATTGCTCATACGTCTTGTTTATCGGAACGAAAGTGGTGGCCATATACGTTGCTCCTGGACCGAGAATCCAGCCTCCGAGTTTGTATTGTGGTTTGGCGGGAAGCACCTCGTTGTAGTGCTTTTGAAAGGATACCGGCTTCCTTTGGCCGTAGCGATTACCCCTCTTTTGAGCAAAGATTGCTAATGAAAGAATCAAGCAAATCGCAGTAAGGCTTATCCGAAACATAGCCCGAAAAATAGACATACCAATAAGGGGGATTAACATATTGCTAGAAAAACAATCAACCACACTTGGTCGATTAATTCTCGAGCCATCCGAAGTATTCTATAATCGAATAGTAAAAGAGTATGCCGATTATCACCTTGAGCGGAAAGGTGGTACCCAGTGCCCAAGGTAAGTAGAGTCCTGGATTAGCCTTAGGTAAGGCATTCTTCATAGCAGCCGGCACGGCTATGTATGATGCGCTAGCAGCCAATAAGGCGAAAAAGAGCTTATTGGAACCGTTGGCTATTTTCGAGGTTTCGAAGATGGTGTTGGAGAAATAGGTTTTGTAATGAAAGAAACCCACAGGCGCAAGGGCTATATGGAAGAAGCCATGAAGGTTCCCATCCAATTTGGATTTGGCAACTTAAAACTCAAGAGCGCAGAGGCCTTTACCGAAGCAAAGAACATCCCCTCGGTCAATCTCCTGCTAAAATTGGGCTTTGAGAATACCGGTAAGAAATACGGTAAGTATTCGATCTTCCGTTTACTTCAACCCTACTAATTCTCGATTCTCCCAACCATGCAACTCACATAGGACTTAGCCTTGGCGGCAAGGTTGTTTTGCCCTGCCGGTGGATAGCCCATTTTCGATAACGTGTTTTCTATGACGCTGACGTCCATGTTTGGATCATGATCTAGCGAGACTTCTCCTGTAGTTTCAGAAATCTTCACACCATTCACTCCTTCCATCGCATTCAGCTTGGTTCGAATGCTGTTCATGCATCCACCACACTTGATATTCTCTATCGTGATTATTGATTTCATGTGTCAAAAGTGTTTATAGGGCCTAACAACTGGCATGACCGATGTGTTTGAAAAATCTGATTCTACTCAGGCTATAAGGTGGCTGTCAAGCGCAAGATGAAGTTGCGCCCAAGCTCATCACCAAAATATCGGAACCGATTCAAGTACTGTCGGTATCGCTGATTTAGTGCGTTGTTTACGTCAAGGTGGATTCCAAACTCTGCTTTTTCAAGAGGTATGGTGATTCCGGCATTGGCACCTACTAGCCAAAATCCGTCTGGAGGCGGCACATAATCCCTATTGGACTCAACGCGCCACTGCTTATTTACCCACTGAGTATTCACCGACATATACAAATTCTGATCTCCGTTTTTGTCAAATGGCTCATAGAGCAATTCCATGCGAGATTGATCCGCAGGCATCTGAGCAACCCAACCTCCTTTGGTCAAGTCTCGCGCTCTGAGCAATGACGTCTGTGAAACAAGGCTCACCTCTTCAGTAAGCAGGTAAGAAATCCGAGAATCTAGTCCGTAAAGGAGCGCATCAGTTTGCTCATATCGAAACGTTGGGAAAGCCCCGCGGATGGTAAGTGTGGCTGGAAAAGCAGCCTGTTGATTTATAAATCCGTCCATGAAATTGACATACACTTCCGCTTCTGCGTTCCATCGACCGACATCAAGCAACAATTGATTACTCCAGCTATAGCTCATCTCTTGTACCAAGCTCGTATCGCCAATTTCATAGGTGGCAGCGCCATGATGCACACCCCTGCTGTACCATTCATTTAACGTAGGAGGTCGCCATGCGGTGGCTAGATTGGAAGTCCATTGGATCGATTTTGAGAGTTTTTTGGTCACGGCTAACGAAGCGGAGGGTTGCAGAAACTCATGAGGATAAACAACGATATCTTCTCCCTCTCGAATGAATACACGTAAGCGTATGTAGTCCATTCTTGCACCAAACTCTACCGCCCAATTGTTTTCGAATTTTTTACGCGCTACTCCAAATAGCCCGGCATTCCATTTCTTGAAGTTTGGAATAAAAAATCGTCCGGTATAGGTGTTTCCTTGAGCCAGTGTATTGGCTCCTAATCTATATTGAAATATATTTGATGGTTTTACCTTCCAAACCGCATCTAGGGTTTGGGTAGTAATTTCAAAATTTAGTGCGGGTACATCATCCGGTCCTCGACCGTTGTCAAACTCTTGGCGCAAATTGTATTGCCGAGCATAAATTATCTCCAATTTGCCACGCTCTCCCGTTTTGATAAATCCTTTGGTTTTGACCAATTCATGCGTGACGGATTGGTATGGATTGACGATGTTGTAGCTAAACCCTGCAGAATCTAGCGGTCGGTCTGATTCAAATGCACGCCGCAAATCGCTCAGGTTACCAATGTGCGCTGCCGAAAAAATTCCAAGGTTGGTATTAAACTGACTATAATAGACTTCCACACCCCTGCCGTTATCACTGAGAGAAGCGGCCCCCGAAAAGTTTGCCTCTTCATATCCCGTGTTTTTTAAATAGTAATCGGGTGCATGCTGGTTTCCCACTTTTTTCAATGAGCCCTGCACCCTCCAACGAAATGCAGGTAGTTTCTTTGCTCGACCTTCAAGCACCACGCCTGTGTTTCCTGCTCTTCCGTTTGATTGACCAATTAGATTTAGCGATGCGCCAACGCCCAATTCATCAGGTAATGGCTTCGGGTTAACCAAAACCACGCCCGCAATGGCATCTGGTCCGTATTGAACGCTGCTCGCACCTTTAATCACGACCAACTCATCGGCAATAAATGGGTCAATCTCTGGAGCATGCTCTCGCCCCCATTGTTGTCCTTCTTGCCGAACACCATTATTCATGATCAAAAGGCGATTGCTATGCAGACCGTGCACCATCGGCTTGGAGATGCTGGCACCTGTATTCAGGGTATTGACTCCCGCAATTTGCGTGAGACTTTCACCGAGGTTCGCGCCTTTTATGCGTTCCGGATTTTCGATTTTGCTCATGATCGAAAGCGATTCCTTTTCTTCACTGCGTGCCTCTACCGAAATGCCTTCCAGCAGCTCGACATGGTGTTCTGGATAGAAGTTGTGCTCAATGTTGTTGGTTACTTCTAACGTGTCATAGACCGTCTCACAACCGATGTGTGAACATGATAATATCACGGTTCCCAGACAAACCCCCTCAATGACGTAACGACCTTGCTCGTCACTAATGGTAGCGATGTCTTGACCAACGACTACCACATTGGCATAGCCCAATTCAGATCCGTCATGCTCATCGATCACATTGCCTTGGATGGTAATGTCGCATCGATCTTGAGCATCAAGTATCAGCGGAGAAAGAAAAAGAAGCATACAGGCAAACCAGCGGTGCATGCGAATTGAATTATTTAATTAACTGGGATTTGAAAAATGATTGACCCTATGTAAGAATCACAGACTACGCATTTATGAATGCGACAGCTTCAAAACCGAGGGTGGGCCGCGGTCTTCCATCCCGTGAGCGTGTCTTTGCAAATCAATTGAGATGTACACAAAACATAACTCGAATTCAACATCAGATTTGATCTTTGGGCTAATTGCTCTGTTCGATTCCTTTGGTGCATTTGGTAGTACCAGCTCACAAATAGAGCACGACTCTTGACCATTGACCATACAGTCATGGTCACATTCTGAGGTCGAGTTACCGTGCTTATGGCTGTGGTCGGAGCCCACAACCGAATGATGATCATCAAGCTCACCCTCATGTTGGTGAAAGACCGAAGGTGATATGCCAAGCATTAAAACAGCTTGGATAAGTAATATGGAGATCGCTCTGATCATCTAAACGAGCAACGAAGGTATAATCTATCTACTCAGCGAGATTTATCGCAAGGATTTATTCTTTAGCTGTGTAGCATGATGCTCAGCGCTTGTATTAGCTCCCGACAATCATTCATAAATCAAAATGCTCAACAAATCTTTTCATTATAAATGATTTTACCTTCGAAGCTAGGACCAGATTGATAACCTACAACTAAAACTGACGGAGATTTAAACGATGAAAGAAGTTGAAAAAACGTTTCCATTTTACCTGGCCAAACCCGCGCAGCGTGCTTTAGCGAAGGAGGGCATCACTAAACTCTACGACCTTAGTCGGTTTACAAAGTCCGAGATTAGGGAGCTTCACGGCATCGGGCCTGACTCTATGGAGAAAATCAAATACAATCTGATCGAGCAGCAAATTAGCTTCAAGCCAAACAATAGAGAATAAATCCGTTGATTGAAAACTGCCTTGCTATCATTAGTTGATCAGCTCTAGAATTTTTGCTTCCACCTCACCCGAATCCCATTTTGATTCAATATT
>JALRDM010000276.1 GCA_023262195.1 Salibacteraceae bacterium
TTAGCTATTTCATGCGGAATTCTTCTCGCAACTAATGCAATTAATGTGGCACATGAGTTGGGTCATAGAAAACCCTTTTTTGATCGTTTCTTGAGTCAGGCTTTATATATCCCTTGTTTGTACATGCACTTTTTCATAGAGCACAACTACGGACACCATTTAAAGGTTGCAACACCTGAAGATCCCGCTACTGCAAAATTAAACCAAAGCGTTTACTCCTTTTGGTTCACATCTGTTACTAGACAGTATATAAGTGCTTGGAACATTCAATTAGAAATGCTAAAGCGAGATGGCTTACATTTTTTCTCTTTGAAAAACAAGATGCTATTTTACCATATTATTCAGGGTTTATATCTCCTTGGAGTTTATGCTTTATTCTCGATTAAAGGATTGTGGTTTGCTGTTGTTGTCGGCATCATTGCATTTCTTTTTCTGGAATGTATAAACTATATCGAACATTACGGTTTGAGGAGATTTAAAAATAAATCCGGTAGATATGAAAGGATTCAGCTCTATCACTCCTGGAATTCCAATTATAATCTTGGGCGAATCACGCTATATGAATTGACAAGACACAGTGATCACCACTATAAGTCCTCTAAGAAATATCAAACACTTAAGAGTTATGAAGAAAGCCCTACACTTCCTCTTGGATACCCTGCATCGATATTATTGAGCTTTATTCCTCCGCTTTGGTTCTGGGTGATGAATCCCAGAGTACCCGATGATATGAAATCTAATTTGGAATATGCTTAAAACCAGTTTTTCTCAACTCACTCCAGATACACTCAAATTGTTCTCTGATAAAACACGGGATACGATTCTTGAATCCAGCTTGATCATGTTTAATGAGCGCGGATTTAATAGTGTTACTACCTCATCTATTGCCGATACTACAGGCATACTGGAGGGGTCACTTTGGTATCATTTTAACACCAAAAAGGACATATTATCTGCCCATATTCAATTACTTGAACAGGTATTTTTAAACAATAATCGAAACGTCGACTCCGAAAGATTTGATACCATTATTCATGATATTTTTAAGTCTTATAATCTCATCTGGGACTTTAGATATATTTTGAGAGACAACTTTCAAAATCTCTTAAAAGATGACCAGATTGTGATGGATTTAGTTACTCAAATCAACAACAATATAGATGCGTGGGTGGAAGATAGAATACAACATTCAAACGATGTTGGGTTACTAAAAATTCCCCAAGAAGAAGTTGAAAATATCTCCGAAGTCATTTTAGTTTTAGGTCGTTACTGGCTAGATTTTTCAGAAAAAAAATACACAGATGTAGAAAATAAGTCTCTTAGACTAAAAGGCTTGAATCATATTTTTCTAGTTTTGAAACCTTACATCAATCAAGAAGCAACTCCAATGATTGAGTATATGTTGAACCAATAGTAACGTACGATTATCTTAAAATGAAAAGAAGTTGGAAAATTGCCCTTTGGGCTACAGGTATTTTAGCCATAATCTTAGTGGTTGCTGCCGTAATTACTTGGACATATTTAAAATCAAGTTTTTTAGACTTTGAAGGCGACTATTTAGAACAAACTTCTTTTACCGAGCTTCATTTAAATGGACAGACTTTTCTCGATCGCAACAGTAATGGCAAATTAGATATTTATGAAAATCCAAATGAACCTTTAGAGAAAAGAGTATCAGATGTGTTATCACAAATGACCTTAGAAGAGAAGCTTCACCTACTAAAAGGATCAGGTATATCTTCTGCTATGGGAAGCGACTACGTACCTACTGCGATACCGGGAGCCGTAGGAACAATTGTACCAACACCAAGGTTAGGATTACCAACCATATATCTATCTGATGGTCCTGCAGGATTAAGAATAGAGCCTACGCGTGAAGGTTCGGATAGAACCTATTACGCAACTGCATTTCCTATTGGAACCCAGTTAGCCTCCACTTGGAATACAGAATTAGTGTACAAAGTTGGTCAAGCGATGGGGTCAGAGGCCCGCTCCTATGGTGTAGATGTAATTTTAGGACCTGGAGCCAACATTCACAGACACCCCTTTTGCGGTCGCAACTTTGAATACTTTTCTGAAGATCCATATCTAACAGGATTTATTGGGTCATCCATAGTTAATGGTATAGAATCTAACGGAGTTGGAACGGCACTCAAACACTTTGTAGCTAATAATCAAGAAACCAATAGAACCTTTAATAATTCTATAGTGTCAGAACGAGCACTTAGAGAAATTTATTTAAAGGGCTTTGAATTAGTCATTAAGAATTCTCAACCATGGACGGTAATGTCCTCTTACAATAAGGT
>JALRDM010000284.1 GCA_023262195.1 Salibacteraceae bacterium
ACAAAAACTTCTCAAAAGATGGCAGGTAATGAACAAATCATATCCGAGATAAGTAAAAACGTAAATGGTATAGGATATGTAGGATTGGCATACATAAAGTCTGAAGGAATAAAGGTGATTCCTGTTGATAACCAATATCCATCAAAAGAATCTATCAACGCCAAACTATATCCATATTCTCGTCCAACATTCTACTATGTAAATGGGACACCGTCCGGTGAAACTGAGAAGTTTATAGCATTTACATTGAGCGACGATGGTAAGAAAATAATGGAGAAAGTTGGGTTTGTCGCTCCAAAATAATTTCATATACGGATGTGGTATATTGGTAGTGCAGCACTCTCCAAAAGTGCCTTATGAGGGTTCGATTCCTTCCATCCGTGCCATTTATGGATCGCAAGCATAAGAAGTGATGCTCTAGGCTCTTAACCTTGAGAACACGGGGCAGTACCGTGGCGATCCACCAATTTGTCTGTTGGGACTCTGGTTGGTGCGCGCATAACAAGGTTCGACTCCTTGAGAGTCCATAACAACAGACAATCTATTTGATCAGCAGTCTGGGCTTTAATTCATATTCGCAAATAGCAACTGGAATATGATGTCGAGTGTTAATCGGTATACGTGGTTGCTCTGAAACCGACAACCTTTGCTGATCAATCTATTTGCCAGATGACGTAGAGTCTTAGTGGTCGTAGCATATGCGTCAGCAATCTTGAAATTCGTTTCTTCAAGATTTAGTGATAGGTACGACGCCCGATAAGCTGGATGGTGTGCGCCAAACGTGAGAGAAATCCTCTTGTAGAAATACAATGATGTATCTATAGATGCGATCACCAAGCCACGGACAGAACATGTGATATGTCCAAGCCATCACGGAGAAATCTGCATATGGTGGGTGTGAGCCCCACACTGGCAATCTATTTTTATTTGGTGCTTTGGCAGAGCGGATATATGCGGCGGTCTTTTAAACCGTATAAGGTGGGTTCGACTCCCACAGGCACCACCAATTTTGGCAGGAGAGGCTGTTAAAGTCAGCATGGACATTACAAGATGCTAAATGGTGATAAGTGAATTCACACCTGCCAATCTATTTTTTATCAGGGTGTGGTGCCAAATAGCTGGCGACTCCGCTTGGAACGGAGATTATGCAGGTGCAAGTCCTGTCCCATGCTCCAATTTAAATCTCATTAGAGATGTCAATTGCAAGTCCATGCCAACACTAAATGCACGCCGCTGAACGCGGAG
>JALRDM010000330.1 GCA_023262195.1 Salibacteraceae bacterium
TTTTTTGGTAAAAGCTCCAACTCATCCGTATCCATATCTTGTGTTGTACGAGCCATTGACTTCACATCACCATCTTGCGCATTGGATTGAGCAAGAGTAACGGTTTCAAAAGCACCCATCTGATCTTCGAATGAAACGTAATCTTTCACATCCTGCCGGGGCGAGTAAACAACCTGTTCAACGTTGTTCAAAACAGAAATCAAGCCGATCAACACTAGGATTGCCGCTGCTGCGCGCCAGGTATTATTAGACATCCCCTCCCAAATTGGTAAGGCCTTTTGCAATTCGCTTTTGGCACCAAAAGTTATGGTTGGGTCGGGCTTCAGTCGTGTTGCAGCATACAGTCTTGCCTCGCGTTCGAGCTTTGGGTTTAGCTCAACAAACTCAGTAACAGTAGCCGATTCTGGCTCTACGGCAAAAGCCATTTCATAATTATCTTCATGAATATGACTTGAACCTTTAAGCTCCATCATCAAAGCCTTTTTATCTATTTCAACCTTGGGTTGGTCTAAGGTTAAATCAAGCGTTCCAAGCTCCTCAATTTCGTTTGCAATAGTTGGGTGTGCCGCCAGAAATGATTCGAAACTCAATCTCGTATCCGGTGGTAGCGCACCATCAATGTAATCGAGCACATACACTTCATAATTCGATATGTCTATTTTGATGCTCATATTACTAGGTCCAAGCTTCCGATATAGCTTTTAAGTTTTTTTCTAGCTCTGAAAATATAGACCTTCACTTGGCTCAAGCTGAGGTCTGTAATCTCCGCAATTTCATTGTAATCATAGCCTTCGTAATCTCGCAAAAGGATTACTGATTTCTGTATCTCAGGCAAAGTATTTAAAGCAGAATGCAATACCTCTTGTAGGTCTGGCGAAATACTTTGAGATACCGCAGCATTTTCATGAACTTCAACGCTTGAATACTTTGAGTTTTTCCTGAATAGATCAATCATCTTATTGTGCACCGTAGTAAAGAGGTATGATTTCACCTTTTCTTGATTCACTTGATCCTTTCGTTCCCACAATTTCGAAAACGCATCTTGAACCGCATCCTGAGCATCATCCTCGTTTTTGCACATGGAATAGGCAAACCGATACAAGCCATCGGCATGTTTATCTACGACTTTATTGTAGGTTTTTACATTCAATTTTTCAGCTCGGTTGCACACATGAAACGAACCTCGGTCTAATTAGTTACAGATGATCGAAAAAATTCGCGATTCTGCCAAAATCAAATGAAGTAGGTTTGCGTCAAATTATGTGAATATGTCTCAAAGGTATGCGGTAATTGGGCTTGGGCAATTTGGCCGTGCCATCGCAACAGCGTTGGCGTCAAAAGGAGCCGAGGTAGTAGCCATTGACAACAATCCTCAGCATGTAGATCAACTCAAAGATGATGTGGCACTTGTTGTATGCATGGATGCTACCGATCGCAAGGCGCTGATAGCTCATGGTATTCATGAGCTTGATGCTGTTGTATTAGCCATCGGAAAAGACTTTGAATCGCTCCTGCTCTGCGCAGCTCACCTGCTTGAAATGAATTGTAAACGAATCATTACTCGATGTCATGGTAAACATCAGCGTATGATTTTAGAGCGACTTGGTGTGAGTGAAATTCTTACTCCAGAAGATGAAGTAGGAAAAATTGTTGCAGAGCGACTGTTGAATCCAAGCATCTTAAGCTTCCTAGAATTACCCGATGATTTTGAGATCGTTGAAATACGTGCACCACAAAAAATCATCAACCGATCTTTAGAAGATGTTGGCTTACGAGACAAATACAAATTGACTGTAATTACGATAAAGCGTGAATTTCAAGAGATGAAAGATGGAGAAAGCGTTACCGAGCAGCACGTGTTGGGAGTACCGAGTTCAAAAACTATGATTACCGAAAACGACACACTCATGATTTTTGGACAGGTAAAAGACATCAAACGATTCACTGATATCAACGAATAAGCACGTTAGAACTACGAGCATCATTGTGCGCTGGGTCATGAAATCCAAGGTTTGATGGCTATATTCGCCTGACCTAACTATTTGCATGAAGTCAATTTATCTTTTTATCGCCCTTTGGGCTTTAATGTGTTTTCAAGGTGTCGCACAAGAACCGTGTGCTCAACACATTATTGAGAAGGAAATGCGCCTAGCAGATCCTATCTTGGACCAGTCATTTATTGACTACCAAGCCCAAGTATTTACACAGCAAGCCCACAGCGGAGCGCGTGCCGAACTCATTGTAATTCCTGTTGTGTTTCACATCGTTCATGACAACGGACCTGAATTCATTTCAGATGCACAAATTCACAACGCAATGCGCATAATGAATCAAGACTATGCAGCTATCAACGATGAGCTTTCTGAAGTGGTTGCGGCTTTTACTGATGACATTGGCGTTGCAGACATTGAGTTTCGATTAGCCCAGAAAGACCCCAGTGGAAATCCTACAAATGGAATCGATCATATTTTCTCTGATGAAACGTATGTGGGCGATGACGGATCTAAACTAAACAACTGGCCTCGAGACAAGTACCTAAATATATGGGTGACAGACGTGATCTACATTCAAGGTGCGGCAGCTTATGCCTATCGTCCCCCATCTGCAGATGGCAACCCCACCGCTGATGGCATCATTTCCAATCATCGATATGTTGGCAATATTGGCACTGCCAGTAACACAAGCGGCAAAACTCTAACCCATGAAATTGGGCATTACTTAGGACTACCCCATACATGGGGAGAAACCAATGCACCTGGCTGCAACGGCACAAATCCAAATCCACCTTGCGATGGTGTAAATAATTGTAATTTGGATGATGGCATTAATGACACCCCCAACTGTCTCGGTGTCTCTGGTGGCAATTGTCAATTGAACCGCACCACTTGTAGCTCTTTAGATAATATTCAAAACTTCATGGATTACTCAAGTTGTGAGGCAAACTTCACCAAAGGACAGGTTAATGTTATGCGCAACGTTCTCAACAACTCTTTGGCCGATCGAGACGAGCTGTGGACGGAAAGTAATTTAGCAAGCACCGGAGTGCACAAGTTGACCAAGGCTGATTATTTCATTGAGAATGGCCCTGGTCACTGCATCAATGATACTGTAAAGTTTTATGACGCTTCAACCTACGGTGCCACTAGTTGGTCATGGAAATTAGAAGGCCCTTATCAAACCATTACTTCTAGCGGCAAAAACCCCGAGATTGTTTTCAAAATGCCAGGATTGTATTCCTTAACGCTTGAAGTAAGCGATGGAAATGATACGAAATCGATAACGGCAGAGCGTGCAGTGATGGTTTCCAGCGTTTATGGTCAAGCTGTACCATTCTTTGATGACTTTAGTGATGGCAGCAACTGGATAAGCGATAACAATCAGGAAGAAGATGAAGACGATGTTTGGGAGCACGTAAGCGATATTGGTTTTGATGGAGACGGTTGCTTTAAAATGAATGCCTTAGGCTCGCCACCAAACCGCTGGGACGACCTCATTCTTGCCAGCCTTGACTTAAGATCTTTGACATCAATTTCAATTTCATTGGATGTGGCTTATTCGCAATTAAACAATTCTGATGATGACGAGCTTTCGATTCAAATCAGCACAGATTGTGGAGCGACATGGAGAAATATTTGGAGTCGATCGGGAGCAAATCTCGCAGGTTCAACCCCACTTTCTACAAGCAATTTCGAACCTGAAAACTCTGATTGGGAGACCTTCACCATCAATAACCTACCAGCCATGTGGTTTTCTGGTAACACAATTTTTAGAGTACGGTTTACGAGTGACCTTGGCAATAATCTATACTTGGATAACTTTAATGTCACTGGTAATTACAGTGATGTGCCCGTTCTCGCATATCCGGTAGATGGCGCCACCAATCAGGGCGAAAACACCACCATCGACTGGCGTGCTATTCCAGAAGTTTCAGGCTATGAGTATGAAGTTGATCAAATCAATCTATTCAACTTAGCTTCATTAATATCTGGTTCAACCTCATACATCGATGAGACCTCAGAAGGTGAAGACACAGAAGTGCTGATTCAAGGACTTGAACAAGGTGAGAAATATTTTTGGAGAGTGAGAAGCGTTGATGGTTCCGTTACTTCTGACTGGAGCGAAACATGGGAGTTTGAAGTAGATGCAAATGGGGTAGGAATAGACTTGAAAAACGCAAAACCAATTTCAATCTTTCCAAATCCAGCGAAAGACCGTCTATTTATCACATTGTCTGAACCTCAAAATGTACAATCCATTCGAGTTATGTCACTTGACGGGAAGGTGTTGCTGAACAATCAATTGACAGACGGTGTCGTAAGTGAATTGAGTTTGAATAGTCAACGACTCAGTTCAGGGATTTACTTCTTACAAGTAAATTCAGAAAGCAGCTCAATTTATGAGCAGTTTGTGATTTCAAAATAAGAAAACAATAATGATCAAGAATGTATTGACGGCCGTTGGAGCTGTTTTAATGAGCATCGGTTTACAGGCTCAGAATTATGGGTGTGCTACCGATGAATATACCAATGTGTTACTCGGTGATGAGGCTTCGCGGGATGCCTATCTAGAACAACTAGCAGAATTCGATGCGATTGCCGCTCAAAGATTAGGATCAAGGGAGGATGCAGAATATGTTATTCCCGTGGTAGTTCACGTGATCTACAGCGACTGTGAGGGCAATATTTCAAAGTCGCAGATTGAGGATGGATTAAGAGTGCTCAATGAAGACTTCAGAAGAACTAATGCCGATACTTCCATAACACGCGAAGTATTTCAAGATCATGCCGTGGACGTTGGCATTGAGTTCAGGCTTGCCAATCTTGATCCTTCAGGAGACCTTACTGATGGAATAAATCGCATACAAGCGGGTATTGCAACCAATGCCAGCAACAATGTGAAATCACTGGCCTATTGGCCGAGCGATGAATACATGAATATTTGGGTGGTTGAGTCGATCCAAAATTTCACAGGAACGAGTGGCATTATCTTAGGATATGCCCAATTTCCAGGTTCTGGTTCTTGGAACACTTATGGAATTGTGATACGTAATGATGCATTCGGAACAATAGGTACTTCAAATGCCGATGGACGCACCTTAACTCATGAAATTGGACATTGCCTAAACCTTTTGCATACATTCCAAGATGGATGCGGTTCGGGTTGTAGC
>JALRDM010000047.1 GCA_023262195.1 Salibacteraceae bacterium
AATAAATAATCTTGACTTGTACGCTTTGACGATACCTGACTTTAAGCGCATTGCCAACCGAAATCGTGACTTCATTATTAACAACCAAGATTCTGCACAGGTGCTAACCTCCAGCATGGAAAACTATCTCAGTTTTGACGAGTTGACCACTGAAAACCCATATGCAGGTCAGGGTGCATTTGAATTTGAAAAAAGCGATTGGACTGAAATATTTCCTCAAGAAATGGTTTTGCGTTCTGAAACGGAGTATGAATTGACTTTTTGGTTTAACACATCCGCTGAGCAAGCGGCAAATGCCCAACTTTGGTATTGGGAGCGTGATGGTGATGAGGAAATAATATTTACACACAGCGAGGTGGGTGATCATATTGAACAAATCAATGGCGATTGGATCTTGTGCAGTCTGCCATTTGAAGTGGAAAGTGATGGTAATAGAGTCAGCGTCCTCATTCATCGAGACGGGAAAAAGCAAAAGCTAACCATTGATGAAGTGCTGGTGCGAGCAAAGGGCGAACTTTATTCGAGGCAGGGCAATCTCAACCTAAATAACAGATATTTAACCCAACCAAACTGAGCTCTATTGGTTACATGACTATGGCAAAAACAACGGTACTTTTAGTAAACCTTGGAACACCCGATAACCCCAGTGTAGGTAAGGTAAGAAGTTATTTGAGTCAATTCTTGAATGATCCAAGAGTCATTGACATTCCATGGCTGATCAGAAAGATTTTGGTAAATCTAATTATTGTTCCTTTCAGGGCCCCCAAAAGCGCAGCGATCTATAAAGAACTATGGACCGATGAAGGTTCTCCAATTATTACGCATGGCAATGCGGTGGCACGTTTGCTTCAAGAAAAACTTGGGAGCGATTACACAGTGGAGTTGGCTATGCGCTACAAGAATCCGAGTATTCCATCCGTGCTCGATCGCATTCACAAATCAAATCCAAATAAAATAATCGTTATACCACTCTTTCCGCACTATGCCTCAGCAAGTACAGGGTCGGCTCTAGAGGCAGTGATGGACGAAATAAAGCGCTGGTGGGTTATTCCCGAATTGTCTTTTGTGAGTCAATATTGGGATCATCCAAAATATATTGAAGCTTTTGTGGAACGCGGTAACCAATATAACTGGAAAGACTATGATCATGTGATCTTCTCTTACCATGGCTTACCTGAAAGACAGGTAGATAAGGTTTACAACGAGGGCTTATGCAACGACAGAGATTGCCTACACGAAGTGAATGATGAGAATAAGTATTGCTATAAAGCAACGTGCTATGGTACTACTCGGTTGATTGCCGAAAAAATGAATATTCCGGAAGAAAAATACACAGTAAGCTTTCAATCTAGGCTCGACAATAAATGGATTGAGCCATTCAGCGATGCTATTGTTGAACAAAAGGCAAAAGAAGGCGCCAAAAAACTGCTCATTTTCTCACCCGCTTTTGTTGCAGACTGCCTCGAAACAACCATTGAAATTGGTGTAGAATACCAAGAGATATTTGAGGAGCATGGCGGTGAGAAAGTCCAATTGGTAGAAAGCCTCAACGATCACCCCATATGGATTGAAGCACTTGAAGAAATGGTAAAGTCCAGATAATGTCTAGGCGGTTTATTCATAAACCCATCGAGGATGATTTTAATAACAAACTAATTGAATGGCTGGGCGGCCAAGAAGTATCCTTCTGCTTTAAGGGTCACGGCTGGGGAGCGCATTGCAACGCTTCTTTTGATTTGTATGCTGGCGCAGCGATTCACAGCATGCCTTCTCGCTTCAATGAATACGCAGAGTTTATTGAATCAGCCAATGATTTCATATTCACCGCCATTCCATATGACTTCAAAAATAAATTGGAAGATCTCAAGTCAGACAATATTGATGAGGTGGGCTTCGTAGATCCAGTGATATTTATACCACAAATCACTTTCAAAATTTTGAAATCCAACTTAACCGTTGGTTTCTTGCCTGAATATAATACCAAGGAAGAAGTTGATCAATTAATCGATAAGATCAAAAACCTGATTCCGAAATCCATCGGTATTGCCTCAAAATCTCGTACACCTAAGCAAAGAATGAATCGAGACTCATACCTGGAAAGGATTAAAACCTGCAAACAGCATTTAACACAGGGAGACATCTATCAAGCCAATATTTGCCAAGAATTCTATTGGTCTGATTGTCAATTGTATGGACCAGAAGTATTCACTCGTGGCTTTGAATCAAATCCGAATCCATTCTCGGTTTATTTCAAGCATAAACACATTCATTGCTTGAGCTGGAGTCCTGAGCGATTCCTGAGCGTTTGTGACAGACAAATCATGTCTCAACCAATGAAGGGAACAGCGCCTCGAGGCAACACACCTCAGGAAGATGAACGGTTAAAAGATCTTCTAAGAAAATCTGAGAAAGATAGGCGAGAAAATGTGATGATAGTGGATATGGTGAGGAACGATTTGAGCGCACATGCAACCAAAGGAAGTGTGAATGTTTCTGACCTCTACACCATTGAAACCTATCCTAGAGTTCACCAAATGCACAGCACTGTCACTGCAGAGATAAAACAAGGTTCTCGACTTCTTGATGCACTTGTGGCAGCATTTCCAATGGCAAGTATGACCGGAGCTCCAAAAATTCGAGCTATGGAAATCATTGAAAACCTTGAAGTAACCAAACGTGGATTATTTTCCGGAACCATTGGATTTTTTATCCCAGAAAAAAATGCTGACTTTAACGTGATTATTCGATCGTTGATATATAACGAAAATCGTGGACATCTCTCGTGCCACGTGGGTGGTGGTATAACCGATTTAAGCAATCCTGAAGCAGAGTATGAGGAGTGCCTTACAAAGGTTTCTCCCATATTAGATTTAGTGAACGCATTACACCATTGATATTAAGTTTGCTTTATGCTCAGCGCAGAAGGTTTCATTCAAAAACATCGGCTCATCAACAAGCAAGAAAAAGT
>JALRDM010000258.1 GCA_023262195.1 Salibacteraceae bacterium
GGGAGAGTAACTCTTGATGTAATGGTAGTATTCCTCATTTTTAGGATTGCCCCATTCATCAAATTCACCTGTAGTTAGTGGTATACTTTCATCAAGCATGGTGGTGACCACATCCACAAAAGGCACGGCCGCAATAACGCCATTCCATAAGTTTGGCTCCATGTTGATTATCGCTCCCATGAGCAAGCCACCAGCGCTACCACCCATGGCATAGAGATGATCCTCGCTCGTATATTGTTTGTGCACTAAGTACTTTGCACAGTCTATGAAATCGTAAAATGTGTTTTTCTTATTGAGCATTTTGCCGTCTTCATACCAAGGCCTTCCCAGCATCTGGCTTCCTCGTATATGCGCAATTGCAAATACGAAACCTCGATTCAAAAGGGATAATCTGGATGGGCTGAAATAAGGATCCATGGTGGCACCGTAAGAGCCATATCCATACAGCAGTAGGGGAGTTTCTGCACTGAATTCGATATCCTTTTTATAGACCATTGAAACTGGAACTTTAGCACCATCTCGAGCAGTAACCCAAAGTCTTTTTGACTCATAGTCATCCTTGTTAAACCCACCCAAAACTTCCTTCTCTTTGAGCAATTCCATCGAATGTTCGTTCATGTGATAATCAATGACCGAAGCTGGTGTGGTGAGGCTTTGATAGGATATTCTCAATATCTCCGTATTAAACTGTGGATTGCTGCCTGCCCAGACGGTATAGACCTCTTCATCAAATTCAAGGTAGTGGTCTTCTTTGGTCGTTTGATTAATTACCCGAAGGCTGCTTTGCCCTTTAGACTTTTCGCTTAGCACAAGATGGTTCGAGAAAAGATCAATGTCCTCTAACAGCACATCTTTCCGATGCGGAATCACTTCTTGCCATTGCTCTTTCAGCGGCTGGTCTTCAGCAGTGACCATCACCCGGAAGTTTTTCGCCTCATAGTTTGTGATGATGTAAAACTGATTTTCAAAATGCGCTAAGCGATATTCTAAGTCACGTTCACGAGGTTGAAATAGCTTCCACTTACTTTCAGGTTTGATAGCTTCAATCATCTGATACTCATCGCTGACGGTTGATCCGCTGTGTATGTAAATCCATTTCTTAGATTTCGATCGACCCACTCCAACATTGAAGGTTTCATCCGACTCATAAAACACTTCAACATCTTCGGATTGATCGGTGCCTAATACGTGTTTGAAAATTTTATGTGCTCTAAGTGTAGTTTCCTCACGTTTGGTGTAGAAAATGGTCTTATTATCTGCGGCCCAAACAAAGTTTCCTGTGGTGCCCGAAATAACATCAGACAGATATTCACCCGATGCGATTTTCTTGAACTTGAGGTCGTAAATTCTGCGGCTAAGCGTATCTTCTGAATATCCAATCATTTCATTGTTATCCGATACTTGGTAGGAACCTATTTGATAATAGCTCAATCCTTCTGCGAGCTCATTACCATTGAGCATAACCTCTTCGGGTTTATCTAAGCTCTCGGCTTTCCTGCAGTAAATGGGATACTCTTTACCCGTTTCGTAACGTGTGTAGTAATAATAACCTTCTAAGAAATAGGGCACGGATGAGTCGTCCTGCTTGATTCGCCCCTTTATTTCCTCAAATAACTCCTTTTGAAGGTTTTCGGTGGGCTTGAGAATTTCATTTGTGTATTCGTTTTCAGCCTCGAGATATGCTAAGATCTTTGGATCTTTTCTATCCATATCTCTTAACCAGTGATAATTGTCAATGCGGGTATCACCGTGTATGGTGAATTCATGTGGGATTTTCTCGGCTATTGGGGCTTTGGTCATTTCCGTTGTTGATGTTTTTTGATTGGTACAATTTGCTAGGGCAATACTTGCCATACCAACGGCAAGTGTCTTTATTAAGCGAAGCTTCATGTTCTTATGTCTCATTGTTTTCATTCCGAGTTCTAATCTCACTTTGCTAAAAAGCCACGCACAAATTCAAGAGTTGAGTGACCGACTTTCTTCGAGCTATTGTCAAGACTATGTTTCTCGAAAATTAACGGGAAGGTAATTATTTCACCTCTTAAGCGATGGTTTCATTCAGTTGTATAATTTCACAAGCATGAAATTTTTTATAGACACAGCTAATCTGGATGAAATAAGGGAAGCCAATGAACTTGGAATATTGGATGGAGTAACCACCAATCCCAGTCTAATGGCAAAGGATAATGTTACAGGAGAGGAAAATATTAAGCAACGGTACTTAGACATCTGCGAGATTGTGGATGGTGATGTGAGTGCTGAGGTCATTGCTACTGATTTGGAAGGCATCATTCGTGAAGGAGAAGCGCTTGCTAATCTGCATCCAGGCATTGTAGTAAAAGTACCCATGATTAAAGATGGTATAAAGGCCATCAAATATTTCACCGATAACCGCATTCGAACGAATTGTACGCTCGTATTTTCTCCCGGTCAGGCCATCTTGGCTGCCAAAGCTGGAGCAACGTATGTTTCACCATTTTTAGGTAGGCTTGATGATATCAGCCATGACGGCTTAGCTTTAATCGAAGAGCTCAGGACCATTTATGATAACTACCATTTTGAAACACAGATTCTCGCAGCCTCCATTCGTCATCCGATGCATATTGTTGAATGCGCCAAGATTGGAGCAGATGTGGCCACATGTCCATTGAAACCCATCATGCAGCTTTTGAATCATCCGCTCACAGACAAAGGGCTGGCTCAGTTTCTAGAAGATTACCGAAAGGGGTCGAATCCATAATACTCATGGGCTCCCTGCGACAGTATTTTGCACAATTTGGCCCTGGTTTGCTGTATGCAGGTGCAGCAGTTGGGGTGTCACACTTAGTGCAGAGCACAAGGGCAGGAGCTGAATTTGGTTTTCAACTTTTAGCCGTGGTCATCATAGTTAATGTGTTGAAATATCCGGTGTTTGAAACTGGTGCACGTTATGCGGCCGCTACTGGTAAGTCTCTGCTTGATGGGTATTTGAGAATCGGCAAGTGGGCAGTCGTGGTCTATGTGATCATGTCTGTTTTGACCATGTTTATCATAATGAGTGCGATTAGTATTGTCACAGCTGGTCTCAGCACCCAGCTACTCGAAATCTCGGTTCAACCAAGGGTTCTAGCCGTAGTCTTGCTTGTACTTGCCACAATTATTTTGGGCTTAGGACATTATTCTGTCCTCGATCGTACAATGAAATTTATCATCATTCTATTGGCGATCTCGACCCTTGCGGCTTTAATCTTAGCGGCACTGGATACCGTTGAAAAAGACCCGAATTTTATGACCGTCTTCGATTGGGGCGATAGTGCGGATATACTCTTTTTGGTAGCGCTTATCGGCTGGATGCCTGCTCCCATAGATATAAGTGTTTGGCATTCCGTGTGGTCCGTTTCGAAATTTAAAGAGCGTGGTTCAAGGGCAAGCATGCCGATAGCCCTCCGAGATTTTAAAGTTGGCTATTGGGGTACCACTTTATTGGCGTGTTGCTTTCTTTCTCTTGGAGCCCTAGTAATGTACGCCACTGGAATCACCTTGGCGGATAGTGGGGTTGGGTTTTCAGATCAATTGGTGAGTATGTACACTTCAAGCATCGGGCAGTGGGCTTTCCCATTGATTGCGGTTGCTGCCTTTACTACCATGTTTAGTACACTACTCACCTGTTTTGATGCTTTTCCAAGAACGTTGCGGTTATCTTCCAAACTACTTATTCAAGGACTGAATAATAGAAAAAGTCACATTAAAATCTATTGGTTTTGGCTCATAACCACTGGGGTTGGTACATCTGTTATCCTCCTGTTTTTTCTCTCAGATATGTGGCAAATGGTGGACTTGGCCACCACCATATCATTCGTAGTTGCACCCATTTTAGCAACGCTCAATTTTATAGCAATCAACGATAAAGCGGAGGTAGCTCCGGAACACCGTCAACCAAAGTGGCTCAAAGTGTTTAATCTAATATCCATAGCCTTACTTTATTCGTTCAGCATCTGGTTCCTGATTTAAGCTGCATCGCCTGTATATTTATGGGCTCTTTAACGAAGGAACTATGAGATATGTTTTGCTGATTTTTATTGTTGGTTTTATGTCGGTTGAGATACAAGCACAAAACGCAAAATCGACACCATTCACTATTACTGAAAGTTGGGTGGTAGACCCAGCAAACTTCAAAGAAGACTTTGATGCGCAAATAAGACATGTAGCTGCGCCATTTCCCAGCGGAGCATCTGAGAAAAGCTTCTTAGAAGAACAGAAACGTAAATCAGCAGAGTTGTACCCAAGGAGGTCAGCACAAGGGGCTACACGTTCAACGAGAGGTGTGGAAGATACTGTGACTGTGTTGGACAGTTTTGCCGTGCGCTTTTTCATCAATGATAATATCATGGTTGGAGGCACCCCGAATGATAACACCTTAGCCATCTCAAACGATGGAATGCTGCTCGCATCCTACAATAGTCAAGTGTGGGGTTACGATATAAATGCAGACACCTTCCTATTTCGTCCAACGAATCCACACCCCAGCTTTGTGGCATTTACCAACAACTATGGTGAGCCGAATTTAAGTGCTGGTTCCAATCCTTTTGATCCAAAACTTTATTATGATCCAGGTCGTGACCGATTTGTGTTTTTATTCTTGAGCGATGGACGCGATACTACAAATAGTGGCACCGTCATTGGTTTTTCGAGTACCAATTACCCTTCCGACCCATGGTATCTATATCGATTATCGGGCAACCCGTTTGGAGACGGTACTTGGACAGACTATCCGCAAATCGCCCTGAATGACCACTCTCTCTACCTCACGCTAAATCAACTCAATGGACCCGATTGGGTTACCAATTTTGATTACACATTGGTATGGCAATTAGACTTAGAAGACGCCTTTGCAGGAGAAGAAAATTTGGAATCGGTCATCCACACAGGTTTTGAATATGAAGGCAAATCATTGAAATATATGCGTCCGGTGAAAACGGCTTTTGGAGCTCAGGGAGATGATATGTATTTCGTTACCAATCGCCCTCGTGCTATAGCAAACGATAGTATTTGGCTTCATCGAATTACCGGGGCTGTCGGTGAGACCAACGATATTTCTACAGAGCTAATCATATCTGACGTTGATTATGGCATACCTCCATATGCTCAACAGGCCAATGGTAATACGTTTTGGACCAATGATGCTCGACCACTTGGTGCCATTCGCGTGCAAGATGAAATTCAATTTGTGGGCAATTCTATCAACCATGAAACGGGACTAGCCGCAGTTTTTCACGGAGTGATTGAGGATGTCAATAATCCTACCCTAAAAGGACACATCATTAGTGATCCAGAAATGGAATTTGGGTTTTGCAATATCGAGTTTATGGGAGTGTCAGACCACCACCGAGATATGCTTATAAACTTCAATCATACGTCACCAAACCACCCAGCAGGAAATGCCAGCGTAGTTTATACGAATGACCGTGAATACGGTCCTGTTCAGTTACTCGTAGAGGGAGAAACATACGTAGACATGATTCCAAACTCATTTGATGAGAATGAACGTTGGGGTGACTATATCGGATTACAGCGGAAGTATAATGAGCCCCTTATAGCTTGGACGGCAGGGTATGTGAGTCATGGTAATCAAAGGGCAGGAACCTGGATAAGTAAGGTGCGAATGCCCATAGATATTGATACCATCATTAATCAAGGTGTCGAAAACTATGTGGTGAATGGCGATACGTTTTCTGACTTGAATGGTACGTTGGTACCGCTAGCCATCGAATCGGATAAAATCGACAAAAAGCCCATAGTTTTTCCGAATCCGGCTCGGGATATGGTGAATGTTGAATTTGATGTGAGCAATATGGCCGAGGTGCGTGCAGAGGTATATTCGATTAATGGTCAACTAGTCGAGCAGTTGATCAACCAAAGAGTGCGAGCTGGAAAGAATGTATTCTCATTCAATTTGGCACCGTTTCCACCGGGAGTTTACATCATTAAGCTTACCAGCGGTTCGGAGCTAATACATAGTGAAAAACTTATACGTAATTAAGCATTTATTCATCCTACCACGATAGGCTAATCATACCTTTGCAGCCGATTTGATTAGCCTTAATAGCATATCCGTTTCCTTTAGTGGAATTGACCTTTTTCGAAACATTTCTCTGGTAATCAATGAGCGTGATAGAATCGGCTTGGTTGGTAAAAATGGAGTAGGAAAGAGCACCCTGCTTAAGATTATTCTAGGTCATCAAGAGGCCGATAGCGGTTCGGTGGTAATACCAGATGGTAGAAAGATTGGCTACCTACCTCAGGAAATGGTCTTCGAAGGAACCCAGACCATTTGGACAGAAACACAAAAAGCCTTTAAAGAGCTCAATGAGCTGAAAGCTCGAGAAGCAGAAATTCAAGTAGAGCTCACAGAACGCACCGACTACGAGAGTGATTCCTATCAAAAGATTATAGAAGAACTGGGTGCAATACACATCCGGCTTGAAATTATTGATGATGGAAAGGACGAGCAGAAGGCCGAACAAATACTGCTTGGTTTAGGATTTCAGCGCACCGATTTTGATAGAAAAATAACAGAATTTAGCGGTGGTTGGCAAATGCGAGTAGAGTTAGCAAAGCTTATTTTGCAGCAACCCGATCTGCTACTACTCGATGAGCCAACAAACCACCTTGATATTGATTCAATTCTGTGGTTAGAAGACTTCTTTATTGAGTATCCAGGAACTATCATGATGATCTCTCACGATCGGATGTTTTTAGACAACATTACCAATCGTACGGTAGAGATTGTGAATGGAAGAATCTACGACTATGCCGTAAGCTATAGCAAGTTTGTTTCCATTCGACATGACCGAATCGAACAGCAAAAAGCAGCATTTGATAATCAACAGAAATACATTGCTCAGCAAGAACGTTTTATTGAGCGCTTCCGGGCGAAGAACACCAAAGCGAAACAAGTTCAAAGTAAGATTAAGCAACTGGATAAGCTTGATCGTGTTGATATTGACGAAACCGATGCCAACTCAATTCAATTTCGTTTTCCCAAAGCTCCAAGATCTGGCGATGTGGCGGTGAAAGCCCGTGACTGTTCTAAAAGCTATGGGGAGAAAAACATTTTTTCGAATGTTGACTTCGATATTTTTCGGGGAGAACGAATCGCCTTTGTGGGAAGAAATGGTATGGGTAAAACCACCATGATCAAGATGATTGTAGGAGACGAGTTTGGCGAAGGTGAGCTCAAGACAGGACATAATGTAGAAGTGGGATATTATGCCCAGATTCAAGAAAAAACCCTCGATCCAGAGTCCACCGTTGAGAAAGTTATTGAAAATGAAGCTACTGGCGATAATGCTAAGATTCATCGCGTTCGCGCATTGCTTGGTGCTTTCTTGTTCGGTTCAGAAGACTATAACAAAAAGGTAAAGGTGCTTAGCGGTGGCGAGAAGAGTAGATTGGCGCTTGCTAAGCTGCTGTTAAGAGAGTGCAACTTGCTTATTCTTGATGAGCCCACCAACCACTTGGATATCAGTGCCAAAGAAGTGCTTAAAACTGCCTTGAAAGAATACAATGGCACATTGATCGTGGTGAGTCATGATAGAGAGTTTTTACAGGGCTTAACAGACCGCACATTCGAATTCAAAGACGGAAAGGTCAAAGAACACATCGGTACCATTGATGATTTCTTATCTGGCTATGAGATACGCTCGTTCCGAGAGTTTGAAGGAGCAGGCGATAAAACCTCATCAAAGGCTCCTGAGAAAGTGGCTAAACCTGAGAAGCGAGATGAAAATGGCTTGAGTAATAAAGAACGGAGAGCTTTGGAGAAAGAACTAAAGCAATTAAAAAATCAACTCCGGTCACTCGAGCGAAAGATTGATACGCAGGAAAAAAAGATTGCTGACGTGGAATTGATATTGGCAGATCCAGAAGCATTTAAGGCGGCTGAGAATAAGGATGTTTTTCACCAACACGCAGAGATGCAGCTGAAACTTGAAGACTATATGCACCGATGGGAAAAAACAGGGGAGGCGATTGATAATCTTAATGTTCAATTAACCGTTGAAAACTGAACTTTACTGCCAAATGTCCGTAGTCAAAGCCACTACTTTTGACAAAATATTACGTCTGTTTAAAACCTTGAAATTCCTTTGGTTATCCATATTCTTAGCTTTATCAAGTAGCTATGCATACGCACAATCCATTGCTGATTGGTGGTACTTTGGTAGCCAGGCTGGGGTGCACTTCAGCTCCAATGGCCCAGTGGCCGATGCGAGTGGACAAATTACTACCAATGAAGGAAGTGCCACCATTGCTGATGAAAACGGCAACTTATTATTTTATACCGATGGCATTCGTGTGTTCGATGCTAACCATGTGCAAATGCCAAATGGCTTTGGACTCAATGGATCCAACAGCGCCTCACAAGCTGCGGTCATTCTAAGAAAACCAAGTTCAGTCGATTCGTTTTACATATTCACCGTAGATGAGCAAGCGCAAGTCAACGGATTGCGATATACCTTGGTGGATATGAATCTTAATGGTGGATTCGGTGATGTTGTCAGTGGTCAAAAGAACGTACCGCTTTTGGCAAATACTGCAGAGAAGATTACAGTTGTGCTCAAAGATGATGATGCATGGATAATCACACACAAATTACCTGGAGATACCATTTTCGCCTTCGAAGTAACATCGGTAGGAGTCAATACAAATCCAGTAACCAGTCAAACTGGTTTCCCGCTTACGTTACAAAATTTTTGGGGATACATGCGGGCCAACGTGCAAGGAAATCAAATTGCTTTTGTATCGAGGTTAGTGGACGACATCACATTGATGGATTTTGATAAAGCTACTGGGCAAGTGTCTAATGCATTCCGAATTGAACAATCGATCAATGGTGATCAATCCTATGGTATTGAATTTTCGCCCAATGGCAAATTTCTGTATGCAACGAGTTTTTCGTTTTCTGATGTGCGTCAATACAACTTGACGCTAGGAACGCCTCAAGAAATCTCAGGCTCCGAAATTATTATTGGTTCTAGTGGTCTTGGCGGTGGAGCTTTGCAGCTGGGGCCAGATTGTAAAATCTACGGTGCACGCAAGGATCAAGGTTTTTTAAGCGCAATTGAAAATCCAAATGTCTTGGGACAAGATGCGGGTTACATAGACACTGCGGTGATACTGACCGCAGGAAGACAGTGCGAATGGGGGCTGCCGGGTTTTGCTCAAGCTTGTGCCCCGATTTTCTATGACTCATTGAATTGCCTAAACGATTCTACATACTTTATACTTGACACAACCGATATTGATTTGGTTGAATGGAATTTTGATGATCTAGGCTCTGGGATAAACAACACCTCAACGGATTTTTTTCCAGTTCACCTATTTTCAGACACAGGCCTGTTTACAGTGCGATTGATTTATGAAACCAATGGGGCTGTAGATACCATATTTCAGACGTTAAAGATTTTTCCCAGGCAGGTAGTGTCTTTACCAACAGATACAGCAATCTGTAACGGAGATTCTTTGAGCTTGGGAGTTACTCAGCCATATGCTGATTTTTTATGGAGTAATGGTTCCACATCCGATTCAATTATTCTAATTAACGATACCTTGGTCTCAGTCACGGTCTTTGGTATTTGCGATACAGTTTCTGCGAATACGAGAATAAGGTATGATGATCCCATCAACCTCAATTTAGGGCCTGATACCACGGTTTGTGGATCAGGTATATATACACTGAATTCGGGATTAACTCAGGATGCGGTGGTGCAGTGGAGTACCGGTGATTCGACTCCAAGCATACAAGTAAATACCTCTGGAACCTATGTGATGAATGCTATCAACGCTTGCGGTGCTGTAACCGATGAAGTATCGCTGGTGCTAGAAACCTTACCAACTGCAGTAACCTTGCCCGAGGATACCATAACCTGCGCGTTTAATTCAATTGATTACAGTATTGAGCGGCAAGTTGGATCCACTTACTTTTGGAATACAGGGGATACTGGGGTTTCCATTTCCGTAGATACAACAATGAAGGTTTGGGTAGCAAAGACCAATATCTGTGGTACTGTTTCAGATACGGTTAACGTCTTGTTCTCTGGTGTGCAGGTTGATTTGGGAAGTGATACGACCATCTGCGATCTCGATTCGCTTGAGATTAGCGCGTTCAATAAAGGGGCAATTTATTCGTGGAACACCGGAGATACAACAGCGAGTGTTATTGCCAGTGGCGCAGGAGCCAACTATAATGTCACAGTCACACGAGGTATTTGCGAAGCTCGAGATGGAATACGCGTTGACTACAGCAATATGTTCTGCGAAGACATTACTTGCACTGTAACTACTCAAAACGTATTCACACCCAATGGTGATGGACTTAATGATATCTGGCGTGCTCAAAGCGATTGCTACATTGTCTCTTTTGACTTGACGGTGTACAGTCGTTGGGGACAACTTGTGCACCGGAGCTCTAATATAGCTTATGGCTGGGATGGATATATTAGAGGTCGGCCAGCTCCCGAAGGTACTTACTACTATGAGCTAATCTACAGAGACAATGTGGCCATTGATAATGATCGGCTTGTTTTTCGCGGAGAAATTACGCTAATTAGAGATTAACGATCAATAAGTCGAGCGACATCCTCCAAATCTGGATAAAACACTACGTCAATTTGATTACACATATCAGAATGGAGTCTTTCATAATTGCATGGTGCAATACTGATCACGGATTTTGATGACTTACACGCTGCTTTTGATCCAAAAATGGTTGATCACTTTTGGAAAATGACCACGAACGGTTTGGAGTGTTTGGATTGTGAGGGTAATGAGCCATACGAGGCTTTTCAGTCAACTTCCGAACCTGTACTTGAGAATATTTAGAATCGTTCTTTCCCCATGTAGGGGAGCTGTTTAGTTAGGTTGGTGTAGCCCGAAGGCAAAGTGCTTTTCGGGCTACCTTGCTTATAGAAAATACGGTTTTCAATGCTTATCTTCGCGCACCCGAAAGGCGGTGCCCTCTGATGAAGGCGCACGGGTGTACACTCTAAAAGTTAAGTTCTATGGCCGATACGAAAACTGTTGCGGAAAAGGATATTTCCAAGGATGAATTGAAGAAAGAGATTCTCAATGACCTAAAGTTGGCATGTCTTAGTCGTGAGGTGAGTCTGATGGGGCGAAGAGAGGTACTGACCGGGAAAGCCAAATTTGGGATTTTAGGAGATGGTAAAGAGTTGGCACAGATCGCGCTTGCCAAACAATGGCAACCTGGAGATTGGCGCTCAGGTTACTATCGAGATCAAACCATGATGATGGCTGCTGGACTGCTCACCGCAGAACAGTTCTTTGCACAGCTTTATGCACATGCCGATAGTGAGCATGAGCCAGCGTCCGCAGGTAGAATGATGAATGGACATTATGCCACCCGAACGATTGATGAAAAAGGTAATTGGAAGGACTTAACCGAAGCGCCCAATTCATCTGCCGATATTTCACCTACTGCAGGTCAAATGCCTCGGCTATTGGGATTGGCATTGTCAAGCAAATTTTATAGAAACAATCCAGAGCTGGATAACCATAAAAAATTCAGCATCAAAGGAAATGAAGTAGCGTTTGGTACCATCGGTGACGCATCTACCAGTGAAGGTCCATTTTGGGAAGCTATGAATGCTGCGGGTGTGCTGCAGGTGCCACTTGTGATGTCTGTTTGGGACG
>JALRDM010000310.1 GCA_023262195.1 Salibacteraceae bacterium
CATTGAAGCTGCTATTAAGCCAGTGGGTAGGCCAAACCCCGCAACTGAAGCGGCTCCATCGGCAGACAAAACACAAGAAGAGAGTGACGAAGACGCGTCAGCCGAGAAAGAGTCACAGGAGGAAAACAACGGTATCCTCGATCCAGCATCTTGGGAGTTTTCGACAACCGTTGATGGCGATATAATCACCCTCAACGCTAAAGTGTCGATTGATGAAGGTTGGCACATTTACAGCATCAACCCCATTGAAGGTGATGGGCCCGTCAGCACAGAGCTCAACATCTTGGAAGGTGATTATGAATTGGTTGGAACGGTCTCCGAATCGGGAGAGCTGCACGCGGAGTATGATCCAAATTTCATGATGGATTTAGAGTTTTACGAAGAATCCCTGGTTTTATCCCAAAGCCTGAAAATCAATAATGAAAAACCTGTTAAGGGGGAAGTGTACTACATGATGTGTGATGCTGAAAAGTGTCTCCCTCCCGAATCGATTGAATTTTATCTCTATGCAGATGGATCGGTGTCAACAGAAGTTCCTGAGGAAGACGGAGCCTCTGATTCTAGTTCGTCAACTGAGTCAGTAGGAGGTGAAGAAGAGGAAGAGTCGGAAGGTGGACTCTGGGGAATATTCTTTCTGAGTTTTATTGGAGGCTTTGCGGCATTACTCACGCCTTGCGTCTTTCCAATGATTCCAATGACGGTGAGTTTCTTTACAAAACAGAGTAAAACCCGTGCCGCAGGCATTACCAATGCTTGGATTTACGGTGGATTTATTGTTGGAATTTACACCTTGCTTGGATTTTTAATAACCATCATTTTTGGTGCTGACGCCTTGAATGCACTATCTACAAATGTGTGGTTCAATCTCGCCTTTTTTGTATTACTGATTGTTTTTGCAATATCCTTTCTCGGAGCTTTCGAGATAACCCTTCCCTCTGGCTTTGTGAATAAGGTGGCTGCCGCGGAAGGTAAAGGTGGCTTTGTAGGAATTTTCTTTATGGCATTCACTTTGGCATTAGTTTCATTCAGCTGTACTGGGCCTATTATAGGCACGCTGCTTGTTGAAGCTGCAGTACATGGTGGTGTTGCTGGCCCGCTCGTTGGCATGGGCGGCTTCTCACTTGCCTTGGCACTTCCGTTTGGTCTTTTCGCTGCATTTCCAGGATGGCTTAATTCGCTGCCTCAATCTGGTGGTTGGCTCAATTCTGTGAAGGTGGTGCTTGGGTTTCTGGAAATAGGCCTTGCATTTAAGTTCTTATCCAATGCTGATTTAGTTGTTCAGGCTGGGTTACTCCAAAGAGAAGTCTTTATAGCTATCTGGATTGCTGTTTCGGCAATGCTTACGCTCTATCTGCTCGGCTTTATTCGAATGCCACACGACTCACCCTTGGATCGACTATCGGTAGGTAGAACATTAATGGCCTTGGTATTCTTGGTGTTCACCATTTATCTCATTCCTGGATTATGGGGCGCTCCATTGAAACTGATCAGTGGGTTCCCACCGCCTATGTTTTACAGTGAAGCCCCGAACGGTTTTTGGGGTGGCGGGTCCAATGCTATTGCAGGAGTACATACTAGTGACGCCTCTATTCCAGATGGAGCAGATCCAGCGCATTGTCCGCATGGATTGAATTGTTTTCATGATTATGAAAAGGGTTTGGCGTATGCCAAAACGGTCAATAAGCCCATTTTGCTGGACTTTACGGGATGGGCTTGTGTAAACTGCAGGAAGATGGAGGAGCAGGTGTGGAGCAGCCCTCGCGTATTGAAGATTTTACAGGAAGATGTGGTGATCATCTCACTTTATGTAGATGAAAAAACCGAGCTTCCCGATGACGAGCAATACACTTCTGAAGAAACAGGCAAAAAGGTCAAAACAATTGGAAATAAGTGGGCCGATTTTCAAATCAAGCATTTTAGATCAAACGCACAACCTCAGTACATTTTGGTTGGTCACGACAATCTCGAGCCGTTGAATGGAAGCACCGCATACGACCCAAACATCGACTTTTACGTAGATTGGTTGGAAGAAGGAATATCTAAATTCTGACGTTCAAAACCCGTGAATAACTGATGTAGTCATAGCAATAATTTGCCGGGTGGTTCGTCTAACTTTGATCGGTACGGAATCAACCATGACAAAATCAGAACAACGCCTCCACGATTGCAAATTGCTGCTCGAAGCGCTCAAGCACAGAACCGCAGGCAGTTTACACCCACAAGCTGATTTAGTGGCGATTTTAACGCGCTATCGGTCGAAATTGCCCGCTCATGCTGGTGTGATCCATGCCTTTAGCGGCAGCTATGAGCAGGCGCAGAGCTGGCTTGCGCTTGGCTTTATGATTGGTGTGGGTGGTGTGATCAGCTACCAACGTGCGGCTAAAACGCGCAGCACCATTGCGCGCTTACCGCTCGAATCGTTGGTGTTAGAAACTGATGCGCCGGCCATGCCGTTAGCGGGCTATCAAGGCCAACGCAATGAACCTGCGCAGTTGCTTTTGGTATTAGACGCGCTGGCGCAATTGAGTGGTTGGTCGACCGCGCAAATATCAGCGCAAACCAGCAGCAATGCTTATCGATTATTTGCTAATCGGTAGTGGTTTTGTCGGCGCTTGCCAGTAACTGGGAGTTATCAACGATAACCTGCAAAAAACCCAGATTACGCTCCTCGTCAATGATGTTTTCGACCAATATGGTATTCGTCGAAGTGGCCACTGCCGAGTGTTCAAGCACCTCGCTGTTGACCACTAGTTGGCCGAAATTGTTGCGGATGCTGGCACTGAGGATATAAGGATGCTGCACCAATTGCTCGACTAAACGCTGTAAACTGTCGTTATCATTGGCGATCAGCGGCGTTCGTGCTGATAGAGCAACTTGTTCAATGGTTAATTGCAATAAACTATGACTATGTTGACGTAGCGCTTCAGCACGAGAGGCCTGCATACTGGTCCATAGCTGCGCGATAAGCACAATGAAGAGCAGCGTCAGAATAAATCGGCGTGTACGTCGATAGACAAGCGCAATGATACTGATAACATGGTGAGATTGTAGTTTCATGGCTGCAACTATAGGTCAAGAGCCAATACTGGAGCAACGGCAATGATAAATTTTTCGCAACCCGGTGTTGCCGTATTTGACATGGATTCAACCTTAATTGGTATTGAATGTATTGATGAGATTGCGGCTATCGCTGAACTAAAGCCTCAAGTTGCAGCCATTACCGCGGCAGCTATGC
>JALRDM010000043.1 GCA_023262195.1 Salibacteraceae bacterium
CAATATTTCCGTGTATGACTTAATCTTATACGGAACATTGGCATAAACAAACAGGTTGCTCGCAAAGTAGGACTGGAGTTTTTCAGGGTAGTGTTTGTCGATAAATTCTAAAAATTTCAAAAGGTAAATTACCTGATGATCGCCCCAGTATCCAATGTACGACCACGGGTTGTCTGGTTCGATGGTTTCCCAGTCAAAGCCATCTTTTGTTACACGGTAAGGATTATATCCATTGAAAGTGGTGGCATTCAAGAATTTGAAAATCATTCCTTCAATGAATGCAGGGTATGAGTGTACCAATGCTTCCCAGTTTTGGAAAATATCTCTCCAATTCCCCTGATAATCTAAGATTTTTGAGCCATCGTTTTCATCCCTCGTATTAATGGAGAATTTATTCCATGGTCTGCTAGGGTCACCGTGACGGCGACTGAATTTGAGAGGCAAATATTCGATACTTAAACGCTTGAGGTCCAAGTCCTGCTCAAGAGAAATGGCTTCCTTGAGGTGGTTTAAATCAAAAACAGAAGGTAAGGATTGGAAAAAGTAAGTTTTTTCATGGAATAACTGACGATTTGCTTTTTCGAAATACTTAAGGAAATCAGGTTTTTCTATGGTATAATTATCATCAAAGATTCCCCCACGCATGATGTTGAACATGGTATTTGAAAAATGTCGAACATAGCTGGCTTTGTCCTGAGTGAGTTGTAATCCATCACTTGCCGCCACCAACTTGATTAGTTCTTGTGTTCCTTCTTCGCTGGATTCGTTTACCTCAGTCAAAAGCTGTTTAGGGTCGTTGAGCCTTTTTTGTAAATCCACAATTTGATTCACAGTGTGATTAACTGTGGCTATAATCGTCCAATGTTCCTCGGTGGAAGGGCTCAGTACAATTTCTTTAGATAGGAAATAAGCACCTCTTTCCGCCCTCAAATCGGTTTCTTCTTGTGGGGTTTCTCCTCTTCTGAAGTCATCAAGCTGTAAGGAAGAAATGAGTTTAGTTGAACCTTCTAAACCAATGGACCATGCAATGTTGGCTTTGAGTGCCTCACTTGGTTCGGCTCTGTCTACGATGATCGCACTCAGAGAATAAATCCCGATGTTGCCATCTTTCTCTAGCTCGCATTTACGGTAAGCATCAACTAAGTTACTTGCGCTATTCTGCAAGCCGTCTTCTACTCCGTGCGGAAGTATGTTCTGAATGCCATCAAGCGTGCCACGGATATGTTAATGGCGGGTAAGCGAGCGCTGGTCATCGGCTATGGCGATGTGGGCAAGGG
>JALRDM010000055.1 GCA_023262195.1 Salibacteraceae bacterium
AATACCTGCTGCTGTATGTCCTGTCGGTGTATCCTGATACTACCACCACCAAGCTCAACTCCATTCAGTACAACATCATAGGCTACCGAACGTATATGCTGAGGCTCGGTCTCTCCATACTTCTGTAAATCTTCTATATTGGGCATTGTGAAAGGGTGATGCACGGCATGATATCGTTTGTCAGATGCTGAATACTCCATAAGGGGGAAATCTGTTATCCAAACAAACTTATATGTATTTTCGGGGATCAATTTTCTGCGTCTGGCCACTTCTTTGCGCAAATTGCCGAGTGCATCATTGACTATATTTATGTTGTCAGCTCCAAAAAGAATGAGATCCCCCACCTCCACATCCAATCTCTTTTCGATGGCATGCTGATCCTCCGTAGAGAAAAATTTTGCGATAGGTGATTGCCAACCTTCTTCATTTCTTTTGACCCAAGCCATTCCTTTCGCACCGTAGATTTTCACAAATTCAGTCAATTCATCGAGTTCTTTCCGAGAAAAATCTGAGCCTCCTTTAACATTGATTGCCTTAGCGATTCCACCTCGTTCAATGGCATCTGAAAAAACCTTAAGGCCACATTGGCCCGCAATATCACTGATATCTTTTAACTTTAGGTCAAATCGCAAATCTGGGGCATCAACTCCATAATCCTGCATCGCCGTTAGGTAGGGCATTCTTTCAAAAGGAGTCGAAACTTTAATGTCAAGCAATGTTTCAAAGAGTGAACTCAGAAGGCCTTCCACTAAACTGTAGACTTCTTCGGGCTCAATGAAGCTCATTTCCAAATCTAATTGGGTAAATTCAGGCTGTCGGTTACCCCTCAGGTCTTCATCCCTAAAACAACGAGCAATTTGCATGTATCGATCATAACCTGAGACCATCAAGAGTTGCTTAAAAATCTGGGGAGATTGTGGAAGAGCATAGAAGCTACCTGGATGTACACGTGAAGGGACCAAATAATCTCTAGCACCCTCGGGTGTTGACTTGGTGAGCATTGGTGTTTCAATTTCGAAAAAACCCTGATCAGCAAGAAAATTTCTAGTTTGTTGCATCGCTTTAGATCGTAGGATCAAATTCTTTTGCATCGTCGGATGTCTCAAGTCCAGATAGCGATACTGTAGGCGTAAGCGCTCCTCCACCTGTTCTCGCTCATCCAGAACATATGGTGGAGTTTGAGATTCACTCAGAATATTGAGTTCATGGACAATGATTTCAATTTCACCGGTGGGTAGCTTTGGGTTAACGTTTCCTTCTATTCTGTTCTCAACTTTTCCTCGAACCGCAATCACAAACTCAGAGCGTATTGAATCTGCTCTTTCATGCGCTTCCGCACTGGCTTCTTTACGAAAAACGACCTGACATATTCCGGTATAATCTCTTAAATCAACGAAGATCACTCCTCCATGGTCCCTTCGAGTTTGGCACCAACCCATCAAAGTCACT
>JALRDM010000280.1 GCA_023262195.1 Salibacteraceae bacterium
AAGAAACAATACCCAAGCGAAAGGTAAAGTAATAGAAATTAATCGCAACCAAATTGATTCCAACAAAGCCACTTACTTGGGATCTATTTCCATATTTGGACAAAGCGATTATGACATCATAGGAAATAAAATCACCCATAATCGGATTACCTCCACCGATTGGAACAGTTTTACAGGTATCTACACCATTCGTTGTGGTAACCTCAACGTTATTTCCAACCTGATTGCAAATAACATCAGCAATGGTATGATGCTCACCTGGTACTCTGAAAATACTTCGAGTAGTTTATACACCTACAATGCGTATTACAACACCATCGTGTTTAACGATTCCGGCCTTAGTACATTTGATCAATACGTTTCCTTTTTCTATGATCAATCCGAACTAAATTTTGTTGGAAATGTGATTCAAGCCAAAGGAACTGCAAGTGCTTACATGAATTACATTCTGAATCCAGGAACTGTAAAAGACAATAACATTTGGTCAGAGGGTAAATTCTCAAATGAGTACTGGCAATTAGGTAATAACTCCTACAATAAATTTTCAGATTGGTATGCTGACTCAAAGTCAGATAAATCAAATCATAATCAATCCCCACGTTTTCGAAATGAGAAAGCTGGTGACTACAGAAGCGGTCAGGTATTGAATCAAAACAATACAAAAGCTACCACATTCAGTACCACGGATGTACTCGGAACAAAAAGATCTCAAATCATGCATGACAGAGGCGCGATAGAGTCCTATTTTGATTTGGGATTCAGAATAGATTATACCGCATCAATTGATACCGTTTGTTCCGGTTATATATTTGATCCTACGGTTTGGGTTGTAAATAACTTTAGTGACACTGTTTCAACCTTGAAAATTGGGTATTTCGTTAATGGAAAACACTACAACGAATCGTTTAGCCAATCGGTTCCGGCAGGTGATTCCGTAAAACTAAATTTTTCAAAACCCATTCAAATAAACACCCCTGGAACACAAACAATTTCTGTATATCAGGCAATAAATGATGATAATTCCCAGCTCGACACTCACAAGATAACAGTATTTGTTAAACCTGCTCCTGGAGGTTCCCAACTCACAGCCGTAGGTAGCAGCGGACTAAATAGACCCCGCTACAGTCGCTTCACGACAACAGACAAAACAATTCGAGGGTTACAATTAACCTATGAAGTGAGTGCGCCAAGAGGCTTTAATAATGGTGATTACGGGTCAAAATGGACCGCGAGTGCTTCCGCTCATACTGCATCAGGACGCTATGTAAATGGAGCGACCGTTACAGCACCTTCAACTTCAAGTTCCTTGCTATGGGGTTTTAATAGTAGCGATACGCTCATTGATGACAGTACTTTAACATGGAGATTGAAACTAACGGATTTAGTTAACGGTTGTGATACTATCATCAATCGATTGGTTTATATAAGCCCCACACCCAAAGTTGATTTTGAAATTAATCAACCCTTGTGTAGCGATGACAGTCTGAAATTCATCAATACGTCTTTTATAAATTCTACAAACGTTTATCTGGAATACAAATGGGAATTTGGCACCAACAATCCTTTAGATACATCGATACAGAAAGATCCAATATTTAAATATGACACAAGTGGAAACTTTAATAGCACGCTGTATATCACTAGTTTTCCTGACACCTTTGTATTTGTTAAAAATCAAGGCCTTAACATTATAAAAAGCCCAAGCGCTGACTTTAGCAGAGACAACGCATGTGAAGGCAAACCAGTAAAGTTTGATAATAAAACGAGCCCAATTAATGCGAAGATGAGCTGGAATTTTGGCGGAGCAGACACGGTAATAAATGCCACCAATTTCAACCGAGTATTCACTAATTACGGCACCTATTACGTCTCTTTAACAGCCGAAGATAAAGGTTGTAAAAACACCAAAATCACAAAGG
>JALRDM010000118.1 GCA_023262195.1 Salibacteraceae bacterium
ATTCTGTTCCTCAATAGGTCATCAGTATACTTTTCCTCTTTGAACGACTCTTTGAAGTCATGCTTTAAATAGCCAGCAAAGGCCTCGTTATTCAAAAAGATGTGGTCTCGAAACGCTGGGTTATTGATAAATCGATAAGGATCTTGAAGATGTGGGTTACGCACCGCTTTGGCAGGAAACGCATTCCAATACTCAACACGGTCTTTTAAGGCATCATCCCCTAGAGATGGCATTTGCAGAAGGAAATGGTCATAGTAACCTGTAAACAGCTCATCAGCCCCCGTGCCAGATATCGAGACTTTATATCCGGATTTGCTCATGGCTTCAATTAAGCGGCTGTGAACCAGGTATGAAATCGTAGCGACAGGAGCATCATGGTATTCAACTAGTTTTTCCAGTTGCCCGAGGTAATCGTAGTCAGGAGAAAGCTCAATTAAGTGATGGTCGCAACCAAGGTCATCAATGGTCGCTTGGATGTTTTCAAGCTCATCGTATCGTGGGTCACGGTCAATAATTGAGAATGTTTGAACCTTTTTATTGAGTGACTTCACGGCTATGGAGGCCATAGCACTGCTATCCACACCCCCGCTTAAACAAAACGCGAGTGGTACATCTGCCCGCATACGTAAATCAACCGATCGGATTAATGCGCTCTGAATGAATTCGACAGCATCTACTTCATCCATCTTGATTGGGCGATACTCTGGCTTCCAATAAGTAGTTCGGTCGATTGACGAGTCTGGCTTTAAAACCAGCGTTTCACCAAAACCCACTTCATCTATTCCAAGATAAAATTGCTCGCCATATTTATTAAGCGATTTATGACCGTTTACTAGGTATCGGTACGCCTGATTCATGTTGGGCTCTAGGCGCTGTCCGAGCATGGCTTCTATCTGTTTTATTTCAGAGGCGAAATAGAAAGCCCCATCATTCTGCAGGTAGAATAATGGCTTCTCGGCAAACCGATCTCTGGACAACATCAATTGATTATTTCGTTTGTCTAAAACGGCAAAGGCCCACATGCCTTCAAAATGATTGACGCAATCCTTTCCATAATAGTGGTAGGCTTTCAATAATACCTCGGTATCGGAATCTGTCTCAAATTCATAACCAGCAGTGCTTAACGCTTTCCGAATTTCGATATAGTTATAAATTTCTCCATTGAAAATGAGTATGGAATCATCAAACTCATACGGTTGGTGCGATCTCGGATCGAGGTCAATTATGCTGAGTCTGGCGTGCAGTAAGCTGATCTGACGATTTCCGAAATCACATTGAACAAAGCGCTGCGCATCTGGCCCCCTGCGCTCCATCGTATTTAAACATGCCTTAATTCTTGACTCGGACAACCGTGTATCACCGATGTAACCTGCTATTCCACACATAATCAGGTCATTCTTTTCTCAAGTGTGCCTATATCTTCTATCGTATGCACATCGAGTAGGTCGCATGTGACGAACCCACAGTGTGCACTTAAGAATTGCTGAAAAGCTACTTCTTTGCGTACTATCCGAATCGCGGCATTTTGAACGCCATTGGAGTCAGCGCTCATCACTTCCCACAAATTATGAGTCAACATCAATGCATATGCCTCGTCAATATGGCTCGATAATATTTGAGGAGAATTTGCCTGAATAATCGCCACGTCATCAAGCACTACCCCATCGCTAGTCAACTGCTCAATAGCTTGTCGTATGGCAATAATCTTCGGGGTTTGATCATCGGCCAATTCGGGTGGCCTCATCATCACTTTTGCTCCCGCTGCTATGGCTACTTCAGCAATTTCATCTGCATCTGTGGATACATAGGTTTCTTCGATTGACTTTGAACCTCGACATGCTTCAATACTGTATTCAATTAAAGGTTTTCCAAGCAGTGGATAAATATTTTTATTCTTCAATCGCTTCGAACCACCACGTGCTGGAATTATTGCAATGAGCTTTCTCATAGTGAATTAAGTATATCTGTGGCTATCACATGTGCTCCACCTGTTTTGAAGGTATGGTCCTGCATGGCTCGATCGATCATGGTAAACTCATATTTCAAGAAAGCACTTAAGGCATCATCCAACCGACTGCAAAAGTCATCAAGAGAAATGAAGGCACCAAGTCGAAGCTTTTTCAACTCTGCAATATTGTAGTCCATTTCAGGATTCATAGATTCACTAATAAGCAACATGGGTTTCCTGTATGCAATGCATTCGCTGAGGGTATTAAAACCAGGCCGACCAACGATCAAGTCAGCATCGCGAACGTAGTCAATCAATAAATCTCCATCGGGTATATTAAAAAACTGAGATCCATTAAGCCCTAATGATTTTTGCACACCATAGCACCACTCTCCTTTATCTGATTTATTTAAAGCTTGCTGAATGTGCATGCCCATTAGGCCAGCCCCGCTATCCATAATGAGCACTTTCAAACGATCAGTTGCCGGCCATTGCTTATGCTCTACGTCTTCTTTTACAATAAACGGAACTTCCACAGCCTTACTTTGGTAATGTTTCAGTATTTCGGATGGAGTAAATGGTGGAAAATACAGTTTAGTGGCATTGTTTGCGGCTTGTGTAAAGTAATCAAAGAGATGATCAGTGATAACTCTCGGGTAGATTTGCATTCGCCGAACCAGAGAACCCAGCATTATCGGCAGGATATGAGCTGGTTGTTGCAAATACTGTTTCTGCCACCTTTGCAATGTTCGTAGCATCTGACTGTCGCTCTGACGCACGAGCGTTATTTTGGATGCCGACATATGCAACAATGCTAATGGCAGCAAGAATAGCGATAACAACGATTACGATGAGAAGCTCAACGATCGTGAAACCTTTTTGACTTGTTTTGAGATTCATTTCTGAA
>JALRDM010000133.1 GCA_023262195.1 Salibacteraceae bacterium
GCCAAAGCAAAATTTGTAGAAGACAACACCCATAGTCTGCTATTGGCGAGTACAATCTACAAGCTTTTCCCTGAGGCCAAAATGATCCATATGGTTCGCGACCCAAGAGATGTAATTGCTTCTTTAATGCGCCAAAAATGGGCCCCAAGTGAATTATCGCAAACCATTGCCTGGTACAATAGTGTGATGCAAACTTGGAATCAACAAAAGCACTCGATCAATCCTCGATTCTACATAGAAATCCGACTAGAGGATCTAATAGAAAACGGAATAAATGTCTGCAAGAAAATCGAAAACCACATTGGAATCGATGTAACTGGTTGCATAGAAAGCATGGATTTTTCTAATGGAAATATCGGGCGACATTTAAAAGAATTGAGTTCAAAACAGATTGATGAAATTAACTCGAGTGTAAAGTATGCATTGGAACAATACGGTTATCGATGAAGACCATAACCTTTCACATTGGGTACGCGAAAACGGCCACAACTTTCATGCAAGAGCATGTATATCCCATGCTTGCTAATGTAAATTATGTAGGGCGGTTTGTCGATAAGTTCGGTGATGAACGCGACAATCTGCCATGGGTGTATGAATTTGCTGAGAAACTCAAGCTAGACAAAGACCAACTACTTAGTTCACTGAATCCTTCTGCGATTCAAAATCACCTCATTTCCCACGAAGTTCTAATGAGACCGTACAAGCTAGATAAGGCTCTGGAGTTGCTTGCCAGTCTCAATGATAAAAACACCAAAGTGAAGGTGGTACTATCAATAAGGAACCCATTAAATCTGGTGTTTTCTCGATACGTACATGATATCATGACTGGAGTTTTTGGAACCTATGCGCTCAAAGATGCGCTGGACTATGAAGGGACTACAGAATGTATTTGGCCAATGTGTAGTAATGGAATCGTAAATAAGCTTTGGAGAAAATCGCCATTTAATGGTGGATCTTGTCTGTGCAATAAGTATAAGCTAAAGACAATCAATGTCCCGTATTACAATCTAAGTTTGATGCACGACAAACTGACCACAACCTTTGGTAAAGAAAACGTGCACTTTCTCATTTTGGAAAGACTTAAGGAGGAGCAATCAAAAGAGATTGATCGGTTATGTAATTTCCTATCCAATGAAGTAAACACAGTTTCTATAAATCATGAGCTTTTGGGAGCCCCAAACAACTCAAATAAACGAAGTGATCTAGAAATTTATAAAAGACTCATGGCTGAAAATGAATCTAATGGTGTACTAACGCATCTCGAGAAATATTTCAATTCAGCCAACGAAGAATTCGCGCGTAAGACCCAATTTGCTGAGTTAAAACCGCTAGGTTACTTCTAAGCTCAAGTGACTTTTTAGAACTTCAATGTTTTTCTAGCTCTTGCAAGTATATCTAGCACTAGCTGATTAAGATCCTCCGATATTTTAAAATAAAACAGTGGGACGAACATGACCACTGATACCACAATGGATTTAATAAGAATTGAGAATGCAAAATGCATAGCTGGAAGTTCAAAACTCGATCCAATAATCATCCCGGCAAGTAGAACCAGAAAAGCAACTAAATTCCTAGTAGTGAACGGGTTTAGTTGTTCTTTGCTCAGCAAAAAGAAGAAACGAATTACGTTGTAAAACAGCCTAGCCAAGAAAGTTCCAAGGGCAGCTCCCACCAAGCCCATAGTTGGGATAAAAATTAGGTTAAATACTATCATTAGACCTATGAGTACAATTCCTGATACGGTATTGAACCAATAATGCTTCGACACCATTAATATATCGCCATTTAAACCAAAAGAGAGGCTAACAAAGCGAGACAGCATAAGAAAGAGTATGGCATATACGCCCGATGAATAGTTATCATCGACCAGCATCAAAATCTCATTAATATTTACCCATACCAAGACAAAAAGGCCACCGGTGAGGATGAGATTAATTAGGGTACTCTGGGCATATACCTTCTCTACTTTGGCTCGTTGTTTACTCTTCCAATATTTCGATATCAGTGGCGTTAGGATTCGATTCATCGATATTGATGGAATCACGACTACTCCACTAAGGTGATTCGCAACAGCATAGACAGCCACACTCTTCAAATCATCCATCACCAAGAATCCAATCATGATTTTATCCACATTATTCATCAAGGCAGTATTGGTATTATCCAAGATGGAAAAAGCACCGTAGCGGTAAATCATTCTTAAAATCCGCCATTTATAGTAGTAGAAGTTCGGCTTTAAGAATAGTTGGCCTAGGTAAATCAGATACACTACCATACATAATATCAACACCAGGTGCACCGAGCAATAGAACCAAATAAACCCTTCGAGACTCAATAAGTCATAATAATAAGCAAGCGTGGCACCGAGCCAGAGAAGCTTGAGAAGAATGTTATTCAGAAAAGATGTGAAGCTCGTCTTGAGCAGGGATTTCAAGTAACTATCAAACAACCATGTGGTCACCGTAAGTGCTGTGAGCAAAGGAATTACGATATAAAAAGACTTGAAAAGTTCAGAATCCTGATTTGCTACCAACCAATCTTTAATTAGCCAAAATCCTATAGAGGTAACCAGAAATGCAATGGCCACATTAAAAAGCATCAGCGGCAAGAAGCCGTTATGATCTGCACCTTCTTTGGTTTGAAAAAATGGAAAGAACTTGATAATTACCCGTTGAACACCAAATGAAGAAAGTTGTGCGTAGATGATCGAAATGGATGCTAATAGCCGAGTGAGTCCAAACTCTTCCGTGGTAAGTAAAATTGGAAAGAGGATTATGACATTAACATAGCCAATTACCTGGCCGAGGTAATTGAATACAGAATTCTTAATCGCTTGTGACTTGACGATACCCACTAATCAAGCATTATCATTTGATTGAACACCACCTTCGCTCATAGCCCTTATTTTTTCTAGCATTCTGAAGCGTACATTTCCATCGATAGAAAAAAGAATTTCGTCAATATAACGTTGGCGCGCTAAAGATTTGTCTTCAAGCCCGGCAGATAAATGTGAATGTATACAATCCTTTAATGCATCATAACTGTTGCAATGATGAGCTACGCCTTTCTTGATGTAACCTGAACCATCGACTCCGTCATAATCCAATACAATCAATTCTTTTTCAAAATACAAGGCCTCGGTGCCCACCGTACTGTAAAAGGTTATGACAACATCACTGAGCGAAATCAAACCATATAAATCCCCAGTGACTATTTCAGGTTTAAGACCCAATTGGCGGGCTATTTCTTTAAACGGACTCAGATCGCTCAACTCACGTGGGTGAGGCTTGATAATCACCCTTAGATTTTCAACTTCTGCTTGAAGCTTAAGAACATCACTTATTAATCGATCACGCAATTCCTGTGAACGCGGCAGATATTGGCTAGCAAAAAGAATGATCGTTTGATCTTTATTCCAGTTGGGAAGGAGAAAGGTGGGTTTTTCTTTCTTTAAAGCCGGAATCACATCAGTCCGCACCTGCCCCGTCAGAACCAAAGAATCTTGAGGGTAAACCGAATCCGAAGACAATCGATTTTGTGCTCCTTGACCCCAAACTAAGGTTTTGTCCACAAACGGCTTATTCGAGACATCGCTTTCATGAAAATTGTAATCAATGTTTTGATGGCTGATGATGCCATGCTGTATTGCATAAGTTGGAATCTTTTTGGCCTTGGCTGCCATTAATATGGGATACTTAGCAAATGTCCATTCGCTATCGCCACCTACAGTTTTTGGCCTCAAATGATCCATCATTAAAAGTCCAGCTTCAAAGCGAACCACAGCCAAAACTAATTGCCATTTCTGTGCGTTCAGCCTATTGTTAAGAAACTGGTAAAAGGGATTTTCATATTGCTCCTGACGATTCTTTCCGACTGTCCTTCTGAATGATGAAATCCGCCTTCGAGCTTCTGAGTTAAGAAAAGCTTGAATCATGTACCTCTCAAAAAACAGATGACGACTGGCAAACCTTGGTCCACGACTCCATAATGATGCTTTAGGATATTTCTTCAATCCAAAATTCTTGAATACAGATACAGTAGTAAAATCGTCTTGTATCCCAACTTCATCGTGGAAATATTGAAAAATTGGGTCGCCCTTTATGAGTTTCTTACCGTCAACTTGAAATAGCTTTTGATCAAGAAAGCTCCCATATAAGTATAGATTTTGTGCTTTTCTAGGGCTTTTGATCAGCCCCAGCAGTGCTCGAAAAATCAGAATTCCAAAATAATGTAAGATAGAACTCAATCCACGAATCGCCCCTTCTGAACCCAACTGACTCCCAAAAACCTTGACCTTTCCATCAAAGAATTTAGCGGTCAACTGCGAATTAGCATAAACCAAAACTTCCGCATCATTTTCAAGCTTTGATATTACTTGCTGCGTCCACTCGTATTCCTCATAAGTGTCAATTGTTGCCCCATTGAGCTGCCTACGTACGAGATACCATGGGTAAAAACTCTCATTGACACATAACCTATCCAAAACGGAATTTCCACTAGCGGATAGAGTATGTGCGTATTCATGCATCGTTTCGTGCAATCGCAATTTCATGGCTCTGTGATTCGGCACAGGGACCAGCGTGACATCCACATCTAGATCCAGAAACCAAGTGTGTAATTCCACATTGAAAACATAAAGCTTAAGGGCATGATGAGCCTCATTCTTTTTAAGACTAGACCATTCAAGGTCATTGGGTTTTCTGAAGCATACACAATGCATAAGGCAATGCTAAAAATAAATTCACTTGCACATTCCATATCGCAATTCCCAAGATGTGGAAATAAGCATATTCCCTACCTTCACGGCCCAATTAAGTAGGGATATTCGAGAATGAAAAAACATCTGTGCATCATTCCCGCGAGGGGAGGCTCAAAACGAATTCCGAGGAAGAACATACTTCCACTAAATGGAATTCCACTCATCGCATATACCATAAGAGCAGCAAAAAATTCTGGTGTTTTTGATCAGATTGTTTTAAGCACTGAAGATGAAGAAATTGCTGAAGTGGCACTTAAAGAAGGCATTGTTGTTGATCAGCGTCCTGAGCACATGGCAGGAGATCGAGTCACAAAAGTACAGGTGGTGGAAGAATACATTTATCGCCACCAAGCCCAAAATGAGTTTGAAAACGTTTCGGCAATGTTGCCAACCTGTCCATTCAGAACCTCAGACGATGTAAAAAATGCTATTTCCTTATTTGACAAGCACCCAAACAAAGATTTTATGATTGGAGTAGTGGCATATGACTTCCCCATACAATTGGCGCTTGAAAAAATCGAAGGTGATCAGGTAAAAATGCTCGATACCAGTGGGTATGTCACTACGCGAAGTCAAAATATTGAAGCTCGATATCATCCAAATGGATCAATATACACGGCCAAGATTGAAGCCTTCTTAAAAACAAAGACATTTTTTAACGAGACAATGCTGGCCTATGAGATGCCTGCAATTCGCTCATTCGATATCGACTATCCATATCAATTTGAAATTGCCGAAGTTTTGGCAAAAAAATTATCCAACAATGAATAACCCCTATATCAGTAAAGTAACTGGACCTGTAATTCCACTACCCGTTCCCTTCAAAGAAGACCAATCTGTAGACCTCGACTCTTTGTCAAACTATGTGAAGTTTCTTGTAGACAACGGCATTCCAAATGTCATGACCACCGTGGGTACAAGCAGGTACAACCTTCTTACTTGGGACGAAATGAAAGCTGTCAATGAAACGGTAGTAAACGCTGCAGCTAGAAAAATCAATACGATTGTCGCCAACCCAACCACTGGAGGCGTTCATGCCGCCATTGATTTTGGAAAACATGCTCAGTCTATCGGAGCAGATTTTTATCTGGTTTATTTTCCCGAAAGACACTACGGAGACGACAATACGTATGCTTTTTACAAAGAAATTACAGACCATGTTTCTACACCAATTCTAATTCATGAAATGCCCATGCGCAATGGAATGGGCCCTGGAACGGTGCAGTATTCCATCGATCTTTTACATCGACTCTTGGATATAGAAACCATTGTGGGCCTTAAGG
>JALRDM010000231.1 GCA_023262195.1 Salibacteraceae bacterium
AAGTAGGGTTTGTATTCTGGTTCTTGAGCTCGGGTATTCCAAAAAGTGCGATAGTCATCGCTCTTGATCCATTTGTCGATGGTCACGGATGATAAGGACTGGATACCCAGTTTCTCATCCATTTTGGAATAAAAGTCAAGTGCGAAAGGGGCCAATTCATCCACCCGCCACGATTTATTGAGCCGCTTAAAAACGATGGGATTGGCAACTCCGGTAGCCACCTTGGTACTGCTTGGTTGGTCATGAGCATCAACCAACACCACCTGCTCTTTCTTTTCTAAGAAATTTTCGGCCAGCGAAATTCCGGCCAATCCTCCACCAACAATCAAATACGCCATTCTAATTTCAAAGGTGTGAATAACTCAAATTATTTATCGAGACAACTTTTAAACGGAACGTACTACTACATTGTACGTGGTAAGGAACAAACCTTAGAGGCAGAACCGGTAGAGTATCGAGGCGACCTGACGCTGATTCGAAACTAGGGCAACCAACATAGATAAACCGAACCCCTTTGGATAAATCATCCAAGGGGGTTTTGTTTGATTTTGCTTGCCAATTGGCACGTATTTCATTAGGTCAATTTATCTAAATTCGCTCGGCATAAAATCCTAGGCAACTTTTTGTGAAACTTTGTTGTCTAGAGAGTCAGTTAATTGAATTGAACACCATGAAGAAAATATTTTATTCCCTCGTTGTTGCTGCAATCACGCTACTAAGCGTTCAACAGGCAAGTGCTACCCACATTATGGGTATGAATATCACTTACAAGCACATTAATGGAGACACGTTCGTAATGAACCTAGATTTCTTCCGTTATTGTGGAGGTACGGCCTTCAACAACGGTAACTGTACCGGTGCTGCAGGTATTGGGTCAATAGCTGGCTATTATGCTCGTTGCGAAGACAATGGTTGGCAAGGCAACAGACAAGCGCAAGCTGATACAATCCGCGAGGCCACTCCTATTTGCGATTCACTGAACTCCACACAAAACTCTTGTATCGTTGGTAACTGTGGATTGCTCGGCATTCAATGGGGTATTTACAGAGATACATTGGTTCTTGATAGCACTTTTCATGGAGGTATTGAGTGTGATAATTGGATTTTTGTTTACGCAAGTGGCGCGAGAAATACTGGTGTAAACTATGTGAGTCAACCAAGTATTGTGGCATATGCTCGATTGGATCACGCTGAAGACCCAACCAACTCATCAGTTCAATTTGAATCGGCCAAGCCTATCCCCTTCTTCTGCGATGGGCAAGAGGTGACCTACAACTGGAGCGCGTTCGATCCTGATGGGGACAGCCTTTACTGGCGATTGGATACGGCTTGGAATAATTACGTTAATGGAACATTCAATTCAATCAACTATGCTACAATTGTCGGCTACGACACCTTTGAAGGATTGGATCCCATGCCGGGCGAGGTATTGATTAACAATTCAACCGGTCAGCTCAACTTTACGGCCACCATTCCTCCGGGATTCAATTTCGCCAACTATGCCATTGCGGTGTTGGTGGAAGAGTATGATAATATAACAGGGGAGTTTCGTGGATCGGTGCACCGGGATATCCAGTTCATTGTACTGGACAGTTGTAACAATACGGCACCCTTAGATTCTGCCGGTATGGTGAACTTTGAGGGCTCAGGCTCCCAGCTCGACTCTAATACCATAGTGGTCTGTACGGGCCAAGACTTTGAGTTTGAGTTGGTGTTTGAAGACTTTGATACCTCGGGAGTGTTGGATCCCAATAGTAATATCACCGCATTCTGTAACATCGATCAGATCCTGCCAGGAGCGATTTGGGATACCACGGGAACCAACCCGGTAACAATGAATATTTCTTGGACGGCCGTGCCGACCAACCAGCGCTTTGTGCCATTCAATGTGACGGTGGAAGATGATTTTTGTCCGGTTACCGGCTTCAATGTGTTTTCGTATGTGATCCGTATTGAGCCGAGTACGTTTTTACCTCCAGATACTTCAATCTGTGAGCTTGACTCGATCGAGATATTCGTGGATGGTGGGGATACCATCACCTGGGAAGTGATTGATGGACCGGCATTAGACTCGGGAGTGAACTACGGATGTTATGACAATAACTGTAAGTCGGTATGGCTTCATCCATCGGCTACTTCCACGTATGTGGTAAGCAGTGAGTTGGATACGGCTTGCGGCAATACCGATACGATGGTGGTTGAAGTATTCAATAAGTTCCCGATCAACATTACACCAGACAGCGGAGGTACTGCAGACGAGTTGGTATACTGTTCTACCGATCCGTTGGATACGCTATTGGTGGAGACTCCAGGTGGAACGTTTGTAGGCTCGGGTATTGTGAACCAAGTAGACGGAGTATTTGCTCCAGACATTGTCGATCCAGGTTCGGGTAGAGACACCACAGTGCAGATCATATACTTCTTAGAAGGAGTTTGTGCGAATGCCGACACGATAGGCATACGAGTAAAAGGTACGCCTGATGGTCGTGTGGCCACCGAAGGACCCTTCTGTGGGCAGAGTACCTCGGTGCAGCTGGAAGGATTGTTTATGGTCACCGATAGCAGTTTCCAGAGCTCTACATGGATGAATGCAGACAGTTCAAACAACCCAAACAGTTCAGGGATATTGAACCCAAGTGCATTTAATGCCCCAGACACGATTGTGGTGATTCATACCGTGAATGACAGTGGGTGTATAGGATTTGATTCCACACGCTTGCTGATCGTTGGAGAGTATAATTCAAACATCGACAGCTTACCAAAGATCTGTGAAGGCGAAGAAGTGGAAGTATTCCTCAACGACTTTGAAGGAGATCCATTCGGTTCATGGACGGGTGAAGCCATCGAAGAGATCCCGGCAGAGTCGGGTAAGTTTTACTTCAGAGCTGAAGATAAAGAAGCGGGTGAGTATGAGATTACTTATGAGATTACAGGAGACTGCGGAACTAGTACCACAACCAACATTGTGATCAGTGAACTGCCAGATGCACGTTTCTTTGGGGCAGACAGTGTGTATTGCGACAACATTGAAGACAGCGTGTTATTGGTGCCTACCAGAGAAGGCGGAATCTGGGGCGGAAGCTTGACTGAGCTGCATGATGGCTATTTTGTACCGAGCAGAGTAGGAGCGGGTATTGATGACATCAGCTATGAGCTATATGACTCAGCTACTACGTGTTACAACAAAAGGATACTTCCAGTGCGTATTGCTACCACTCCAGCCATACCAAAAGTATTTGGAGGTGGACCATACTGTCAAGGATATGTGCTCAGAGATTTACGAGCCGATGGATTGTTGAGCAACACTTTTAAGTGGTATGAATGGCCTGATTACGATGAGGCAATCAAAATCAACCCAGATACGGTGACCTCTTTAGACAACCTCGTATTACTCGGTGCGGGCAATCCATTTGAGTATGGAGAATTGACTGAGATGCCAACTAATGTATTTGGCACTCAATTTAGCAAAGAGGGTTGTGAAAGTGGTTATGCGGGTGTTGCCATCACGGTATTGCCAGCGCCAGTAGCGAGCTTCTATCCAAGTGATACTACGGTAACCGAGCGCAACGTACCATCGATTGTACAGTTTGTAAACGTGAGTGACGATGGCTTGCCAGATTCGGCAGCGGTGGACTTATTGTACACTTGGACGTTTGGATCATTCGGTACCACGAATGAAGAGAACCCAGAGTTTACCTTTGAGGAGATCGGTAAGTTCCCGATCAAACTCTTGGCAGACAATGGTACATGCCAAGACTCGATGACGATCTTCTTGACGTTTGATCGTTTGACGAGCTTCTATATCCCGAACGTATTCACACCAAACGGTGATGGACAGAACGATGAGTTTGATTGGGGTGTGAAGGGCATTGATGAGTTCACGATAGTGATCTACAATCGCTGGGGCACGAAGGTGTATGAATCAGAGATGGTGGATGATACCTGGGACGGAGGCGATGAGCCAGACGGAACGTATTACTACATTGTTCGCGGTAAGGAACAAACCTTAGAGGCAGAACCGGTAGAGTATCGAGGCGACCTTACGCTGATTCGAAACTAAGACAAGAAGAAAACAAGCACAGTTAAAACTCCCCCCTTTGATGTTCTAATCAAAGGGGGTTTTGTTTCTAAATCCCCTGAGGTTTTGTCGGCTCGCCTACACACTCAAATTATTTTCGCAATATGATCTGTATTGCAGAAAGTGGATCCACAAAAACTACTTGGG
>JALRDM010000279.1 GCA_023262195.1 Salibacteraceae bacterium
CGATATGAATACATCCGCACAGAAAATTCTGGGTATTACCTCAGTGAGAATCGTCACCCATTGACCAACGAGGTGCTTGATAGTCGTCAGGTTACCAGCAGCGATGTTAACCCTAGAAGCTTAGTACTATTCGGGCTTGGCACCACGTACAAGTGTTTTGAAGATATTGAGCTCTACGGCAACGTTTCTCAAAACTATCGGGCCATAAACTTCTCTGATGTTCGGGTGATCAACGACAATCTTCTCGTAGATTCAAATTTGGTTGATGAGCACGGCTGGACCGCTGATGCTGGATTCAGAGGTAAGCTGTTTCGAAATTCCCTCACCATTGACGCGAGCGGATTTGTAATGATGTACAACAATCGCATTGGTCAGACCCAACGCGCGATCAATAATACCACTACCCGATTGGTGCGCACCAATATTGCCGATGCCCGATTTATTGGGGTAGAAATTTTTGAAGAGTTAAATCTGCTTCAATTATTAAGGTTAGAAAAAGACTGGAACATAATCTGGTTCAACAACACTGCTTTTGTGGATGCCCGGTATCTACCTGGGGATGAAAAATCAGTAGTCAATAACCAAGTTGAGAATGTGCCGTTGATGAATCTCAAGTCTGGATTATCATTCAGTTACGGCAACTTTAGTCTTGGCACACAACTCAACCATGTTTCTGAGCAATTCACGGATGCATCCAATGCGGAGTTTTACCCCGATGCTACCATTGGAGTGATCCCATCGTTTACCATTGTTGACCTTAGCTCTAAATATCAATGGAAATGGCTCAGCCTTGAAGCTTCTATCAATAACCTAACAGATCAGATATACTTTACCCGAAGGGCTACAGGCTATCCCGGACCTGGAATAATTCCCGCTCAAAGGCGTATGTTCTTTTTTACCGTTGGTGCAAAGTTTTAAGCCAGACCCAAACCATACCTTCGCTCTACTGTTTCTGCACTATGGATATAATTCCGATTTCTGAATGGCTGCCCAGCAAACAACAAGGTAAACCAATGATTGTAGCGGGTCCTTGTAGCGCTGAGTCGGAAACACAAATTCTGAGCGTGGCTCAAACGCTAGCTGAGAGCCGAGGGGTGCATCTACTCAGAGCTGGGGTTTGGAAACCCAGAACACGGCCAAATTCATTTGAAGGTATGGGCGAAAAAGCGCTGCCTTGGCTCGTAAAGGCTCAACAAGAATTTGGCATTCCATTTATCATTGAAGTGGCCAATGGCACACATGTGAAAAAGGCGCTGGACGCTGGTATCCGTCACCTTTGGGTTGGTGCACGCACATCAGTAAACCCATTCTCCGTGCAAGAAATTGCAGATGCGCTTGAGGGTGAAGACATTCCCGTGTTGGTAAAAAACCCTCTAAATCCTGACTTGCAACTTTGGATTGGTGCGTTGGAAAGAATCCATGCAGCGGGTATTAAAAAGCTGGTTGCGGTGCACCGAGGTTTCAGCACATATCAAAAGCAACTTTACCGCAATGCCCCAAATTGGGAAATCCCGATTGAACTAAAAACTACATATCCTCAACTTGAGATTTTGGTGGACCCGAGCCACATAGCGGGCCGGAGGGATCTGCTGCACGAAGTAGCGCAGAAAGGGTTCGACCTTGGGTTTGATGGTTTGATGGTTGAAACACATCCAAACCCAGATCAAGCGCTAAGCGATCCCAAACAACAAATTGCTCTCGAGCAATTTGATGATTTTATAGCAGCCTTAGAAACAAAACAACCACACTTTAACGATCAAATCACTCAAGATAAGTTAGTTCACCTCCGTAGGCTCATCGATGAGCTGGATCGTGGTTTATTGGAAAACCTCAAACACCGGCTCGAGATTGTGGAGCAAATTGGCGACTACAAGGCAGAGCACGGGGTCACGGTTTTCCAACTCGAGCGCTGGCGCACGATCATTCAAGATCGGCTAGAATACGCTCGCAAAGCCGGCATGGATGACGAATTGATACGATCCGTTTGGAATGAAATTCATAAGGCTTCTATTCGGCTGCAAACGGACGTGGTGAATCGTAAACTAGAATCCTAGTTTACCACTAGCTCCCTTCTTACCAAACCTCCCTTTTCTGTAGTGATTTCGAGAAAGTAGACTCCGGACGGCAACAATGAAACATTCGATGTGAGCGTGGATGAATCAATATTTATGGGAACATCGACTTTAGCGCCAGTTCCATAATAAAGCCTTGCATCGGAGATTTGTCCATCAATGCTCGCATTCACGATTTCACGAGCAGGGTTTGGATAAACATTAATGTTTGTCTCTTCAACTTCAGCAATCCCAACAAGGGTGTCTACCTTCACTCCAATATATTTGATCGGTTGTGTGGAAAGAGTCCAGAATCCTCCATTTGAATATGTGTATGACTTAAAATCCCCGGCCACAACCAATGCATTGTTGTGATCGATTGCCATAGACGATACGGTTCCATTTATTGAAGCAGAGGCGCTAAATACACCATCCGCAAAAGTAAAGACCCCCCTTCCGCCATCACTTATAAGATCACCACACACAATAACTTTATTGTCGAATTCCATGATATCATCTATGATTGAAAAATTACTGTGTGATGAAAAAATAGTCGAATTCCTTGGTTTGAAGGTCGTCCATACCCCATTATACTTAACCATAAAGCATGAGCCAGTATCATTTTCATTTTCGGCACAATCTCCTCCTAAATAAATGAATCCATCAATTCCTTCAATGGTTCGAATGCCATTATAACCACTGAATATTACACCATCTGTGCTGAGCATTCCATCCTCATAGGCTAGGTAATTATGACAGGAGAAGCTCGAATCTTCTAGCAACACCGAGGTCAATTCTCCAGCTATATGCAAGACCCCGTCTGCGTAAAACAAATCTGCCACCCGTCCATGCATATTGGCGACCGTATCGATTTGAATAGGATTTGTAGATAGGTCTGCCGTTAGAACCTGAGTTGGTGATCCTACGGAGCTGTAGTCTGCCACATCAAAATATAGTAGATCCCCAACCAATTCAAGCGCGTGTGGGGTATAACCATTGGTAATATTTAGGTATTCACCCACATCTTGGCCATCCATAATCGCTACTCCATACTCATTTTCAAAATATCCCGCAACTACATAGCTACCATTTGACATCACCACAAAGTCTTTTACACCTCCTTGGTTTTCCACACTCGGTTCTAAACCATTGAATATTATCGCAACTCCATTATCGGTGATAAAGCCAAAGGAGCCTATTCCTAGCGTATCTATTTCACCCGAATAACAGGTTCTACCATTGTGCGAGTCATACTTAACCATATTCACAGGACCTTGAGCATATAAATTTCCAGGTAAAAAACGAGTAGTAGGCGCTGATTGATACCCAGGCTGAATCAAAGCCAGTTCCCACGTTTCAAAGCCATGCGTTTCCGCCCAAGCCAAAAGGGGTTTTTGTGGCATATCGTTGATGTAGTTGTAGTTGTAGTCGCGCCTTAATTCCTCAACCAATGCATCGTGACCTGAGTGAAGCATAAGGTTGGCCACTGCACATGGCGTGTTATAGACATCAATGAAATAAGGCGTTCGCTCATTGTGGAAGGTGTTTACGGGAAACAACCCTGCCTCGGCATATTCTTTCAAAGCGGCAATAAGGTCATTACGCTTTTGTCTTTGATCCTGTGAAAGCTCTTTTTCCGTTGATTCAAGTAGTGCAATTACTCGCGTTAGATGACCTTGTATTCGTTCCACATCCGATTCAAATGTGACATGTGTAACTGGCAAACGGTGGTGTTTCCAGTTTTCATTCACCGTCTCCAAATGGTCTTGAAGCAATGCCGTTTCGTTAAACTCCTGACCAAAAAGACTACTGGAAAAAAGAACCGTGGCGATCAATAGGGCGTAAATGGGTGATGGCATGTGCTTAGGTTTAAACGGATAGACGCAACCTTAAACAATTACGTTGGAAGCGTGCATCTTTATCATTGTAAAAGGTAATCTACTAGAATTGCAATTGAATGTGGGGAAGTAAATTGGTAATATCATATCGTTATAGCTTGGCTACAGTTGCTGGCGTGATGATGTCACTGATGCTAACAGCCCAGGTAACCAATGTAAATCCCAAGATTAAAATCCAGAATGGGAAACCATTTTACATTCACACGGTTTTGGCAGGACAAACCCTGGACCAGATAGCCACTGCTTACTACACCACTACTTCAGAGATATCAAAGGTTAATGGCGGTGCATCAGACCCACTATTGGAGGGAATCAAACTAAAAATTCCTTACAGTGCAAAGTCACTTGAGGCAATGAGCAGCGCAAATCCCGCTCCAGCTAAAAAAGAGCCGGTGGTCGAAAAAACCTCCCCCGCTCCAAAACAAGTGGAACCCAAAGTAGAGAAGCCCGAAGCCGAATCCGCAGAAGACCAGCCCACACCAATCGAAGAAGCCGCTGCGCTTATTCCAGATTCAAATGACGAACCTAGTCCCCAAGCGAAAGCGGACACACCACCGGTGGAAAATCAAGATTCCGATGATGAATTAAACGAGGAAGACCAAAAACGACTTCAAGACCTCACTCAACTTTCTCAAAATATTAGTGAAAGCCTCGCCAACTTAGCAGAAATCAAGAAGAGCCTTGTAGCTCCTGAGGTTCCGAAAGCAGACCCAGAGTTTAAAAATGATTTTCCGATAGATGCAGCAATGCCTTCTACCATAACATATGCGAGCGAACTTTTAGAGGACCACCTCAACGCCTACTACGATACTGCCAAAGCAAACACTTATCGACTGCATGAATTCTTTTTTGCAAGCTTCGATCGCGACCTAAGGTGGAAGAGTATCGAAGATGAGCGAACTAAAACAAACAGTAACACTCAACGCATCGATCTTAAAGAGTTGTATGGAGTGCAAATAGACTCCATGTCCCAAGCTCAAGCAAAGGAGTCCATCGGCTTGACCACGGAAGCCATGAGATACCTTTACAAAGTAAAAGTGAAGCGAAAGAAAGTTCGTGTGTATAAACTACAAGGCTATGTAGAGCATTTCCCTAAAGACAATGCTCATGCACAAATCATTATGAAAACGGCCAAGGAAAAAGGTCTCAAAGGAAAAGGGGAAGTAGAGATAATTGATGGCTGCCACGAAATTGCTCGCTACAGTCCTTTTGAATACAACCCCTTTGGAAATAAGGAGAAGATTATCATGCATGAGTCGTTTCTACGAATCGAAAAAATGGATTTTTGATGGAAAGGGTAGCAAAACAGTGGAGGCTCAAACCCTTGCCAGACCAAGACAAGGTAAAGAATCTCCAATCCGCGATTAATGCCAGCGAACGATTGGCTACGTTACTAGTACAGCGCGGTGTAGAAGATTTTGATACTGCGCGTAATTTTTTCAATCCCAACGCTAAGCTGCTCCACGATCCATTTCTCATGAAGGATATGGATAAGGCTGTGAAGCGGATTTCAGCAGCCCTTGAACAAGGAGAGCACATCATGATTTATGGCGACTATGATGTAGATGGAACAACTTCTGTCGCCCTCATGTACTCCTATTTGCGATCGTATGAAAATCAAGTCTCCTATTACATCCCCGACCGGTATAAGGAAGGATACGGCATTAGCATCGATGGTATTGACTTCGCTGTTGACAACGAAATCTCCTTAATTATTGCCCTCGATTGCGGAATAAAGGCAATTGAACAAGTTGACTACGCTACCAAACATGGAATAGACTTTATTATCTGCGACCATCACCTGCCGGGGGCTACTCTACCAAAAGCACACGCCATTTTAAATCCACTACAACAGGGCTGCGACTATCCGTGCAAGTATTTGTCTGGTTGTGGAATTGGGTTCAAGCTTACGCAAGCACTAAACTATGCTTGGGATAAAGACTCATCAGAACCTTTAGCTTTACTCGACTTGGTAGCCATTGCAGCCGCCTGTGATATTGTGCCGATTATCAATGAAAATCGCATTTTGGTTCATCTGGGCCTTCAACTTATGCAGTCAGCCCAGCGGCCTGGCATTAAATTGCTGCTCGAGAACGCAGGAAAACTCGAAGACGATCAATTAAAAAGGCCCTTAAATGTTAGTGACATCGTATTTGCGATAGGCCCTCGAATTAATGCCGCAGGCCGAATGGATCAAGGTATTACGGCCGTAGAACTCTTATGTGCTCAAACCCTTAAGGCGGCAGAATCTGCGGCAAAGTCCATTGCTCAAAGCAATAAAGACAGGCGTGAAGTTGACATGCAAATCCTCGAGGAGTCACTAACCATGCTGGATTTTAATCCTGAGAAATACTCTACCGTGGTTTTTGATTCGTCTTGGCACAAAGGTGTGGTTGGCATTGTAGCCAGTCGACTTCAAGACTTTTGTTATCGACCAACGATTGTGTTGACCGAGTCAAACGGACTGATTAGTGGTTCTGCCCGCTCAGTGCATGGATTTGATGTTCACGCGGCCATAGCATCATGCAGCGATCTACTCCTCAATTATGGCGGGCATAGAGCTGCGGCTGGCCTGACACTCGAGCCAGAAAATTTGGATGCCTTTAAAGCTGCATTTGAAGCTTCTGTGGCACAACATATTACGGACGACCAAAGGAAGCCCTTGCTCGATATTGATATTGAATTGAACCTGCGAGATATAACGCCAAAGTTTTTCGAAACCATAAGCAGAATGGCTCCGTTTGGGCCTGAAAATATGCGCCCGGTTTTTATCACGCATAATCTTGTCAATGCCAATGGTACTCGCGGTGTTGGCGAATATGCGGCACATTTAAAGCTGGATGTCACACAGATTGGGGATCAAAAAAGCAGAATAGCAGGCATTGCATTCAATCTAGGCGATCATGCCGAACGCATTCAAACTGGAGAATCGTTTAGCGCAGTTTATACACTCGAACTAAACGAATTTCGTGGGGTAAAATCCATCGAAATGAATGTCAAAGACCTTCGGTTTACCGATTCGTAATTCGGTAAGAAAGTCCAAGCTTTAGTAGCGTATTGTTACTGGCACCGACAGATGGATCGAATACATTGTTGTCGGTCACATCAATAAATCCAAAATGCAATTCCGAGGTCGCGTCTAGCCGTTCGGCAATGGAAATTCTATAATTAGCAACGAAACCAGCATCAAAAGTAGATATGCCCGTGTTGTCCATTGCTCTCAATTCTTGTGAGGTCTGTTCGCCTTGTCCAGTTTCAATACGCTCCGCACTCACCGCCAATAATGGATTGAACTCAAACCCAATACCGACAGCGTGACGAGCTCCTAATCTATAACCCGTTCCCAAAAGAATGCCCCCATAGTTTACCCACGTGGGGTTAATCTGTATTACTGAGGTGTTTCCTGAAAATGGTTTACCATCGGGCAATGCGTTTCGATTGAATGCGACAATACCCAAGTCTAGGTAGACAGACTCACCAAGGTGATACTTCATTAGCAGGCGTGCGTGAAGTCCCAATCCAAGGGGCCCTGAGTTCATACGATCCAGGCTTTGAGCTCCCAGCAAACCTCCTTCAGCAAAGAGCTGAATCCTGCGCAAAGCATCCATCGCTGGAGTTTGAGACTCACGGTCAAGCCAATTGTACTCATAGTCATCATTAAAAGAAATCACAGGCATCAGGTCGAGTTGTGATCTTAGCTTAAGGCTGGCCATTTCTTTACTCACTGATGGGTGCTTGTATGGATTGATGTCTTCTTCAAATTGAAGCGCGCCTATCGAATTGGTCATCGGTGCCAAATTGATGTCATTATTGACGGGATCTATTTCCTTGGGTTGATAAATATCCGATTCGGTTGAACTGGCCTCTTCCTCTGAAGCTGCACTCATTGCCTGTTGATTAGGAGTAACCGTTGTAGCAACAGCTCCTGTCTTGTCAGACAGTCTGTGGTTGTAGAGTTTGGATTCTTTTCCGCTTTGCAATTCCGATTTATCCATGTCCACACCAATGGTGCCCGCGGTGTTGATGGAATCAATGAGTAAGCCGAGCGGTTGAAATTGTATTTGCTGATGACGTGATGTGTATGTAGCCGAATCTTCAAGGCTATATATTACTCCAATTCCTGAAGCCACGACTATCGGCAACAGTATGTATAGTGCCTTGCGTATGAATAGCCACTTGAAGTGAGAATCGAGCATGGATGATGCTCCTGACCACGCGGCCGCGCTGTACGCTACCTGCCTGCCCGCAAGCTTTGATCTGAACAGATCATCTATGTGATTGCCTTCACTCAACTTTATAGTGTTATCGACATCATTTTTTTCATCATCTCTTTTAACATTCCTTGGAGTGACTTGCGCGCAAAAGACACATGCCATTTACTCGTTCCGTCACTTATGCCAAGCATATCTCCAATTTCTTTGTGAGTATATCCATCAATTGCATAGAGGTTGAAGACTTTTCTGCTCATATCAGGCAATTGCTTGATCATTGCTTCCAACTCTTCCGCATCCAACTCTTGTGATGCTTTATTAAAATCAACCCCTACCGTATTGACATGCACATCTTGAAAATCTGCATTGGACATATTCTCTCTCCGCTTCTTGTCTCTTCGGAAATCGTCAATAATGGTATTGACGGTGATTCGGTTGATCCAAGAACCAAAGGGGATTTTTTGGTCATATTTATCAAGATTGGTGATAATCTTCAGAAAAGCTGCATTGAGCAGACCTTCTGCGTCTTCCCTATTACTGGTATACCTCAAGCAAATAGCCATAAGGTATCCAAAGCACTTCTTATAAAGCGCATTATGCGCTTTTCTATCATTCTTTTTACACGCATCAAGAAGCTTGGGATCGACCTGCATACGCTTTATACGCACTGAGCGCTACCAGCGTTGCTTTATTGCTTGCTTCACAAGCCTTGAAAATCAACAAACCTTGGAAAGAACGATTAATTCGAGATGAATTACCGCCATACACGCAGGGTTTAATTAAAGGGTTGGGGAGAATGAAAAAACACTGAAGAATTTAGTTCAACGTGAAATTCACGGGCTCAACTCGTGTGATTTCGGGGACAAGCCTTTTAATGGCATCTTCTACCCCATTTTTAAAGGTCATGTTATTCATGGAGCAGTTGCTGCACGCTCCCACAAATTGGATTTTGAGCACTTTGTCGGAAGTTATATCAACGATTTCAAGGTCGCCTCCATCCTCATTCAAAAATGGCCGCAGCTCATCGAGTGCATTCACTACTTTGATAAAAAGTTCTTCTCCCGATTTTGATTGGTCCATTTTCAAAGGTAACTACGAGTTATCAATTTGTATGAGCACGTTTGAGATTAGTTCGTTCAACGCCTCGGCTTGCGGTGTACCTTCTTGCAAAACTGCGGGCCTTCCCACATCACCCGCTTCACGGATACTCTGCACTATTGGAATTTGACCTAGGAGATTTACGTTTAATTCCTCAGCTAAACTCTTCGCACCCTCTTTTCCAAAAATGAAATATTTATTCTCTGGCAGCTCCTCTGGTGTAAACCAAGCCATGTTTTCAACGATACCCAATACGGAAATATTGATGTTTTCTAATTGGAACATGCCCACACCCTTTCGAGCATCAGCCAATGCCACAGGCTGCGGAGTACTTACAATGACCACTCCATCGAGTGGAATCTGCTGTACTAATTGAAGATGAATATCGCCAGTACCTGGAGGTAAATCGATGAGCATAAAATCAAGCTCCCCCCAATGAACGTCTGTAAACATCTGTGAAAGTGCTTTGCTGGCCATAGGACCACGCCAAACAATCGCTTGATTTGCCTCAGCGAAAAAACCAATGCTCAACATCTTAACACCGTAGTTTTCTACAGGCATTATCTTATTGTTGGCACCTTCACCACTTACACCAGGCTTTTCATTGAATACATCAAACATCAAAGGCATTGAAGGACCATAGATGTCGGCATCAACCAATCCCACTTTATACCCTCTTTTGGCCAACCCAGCTGCTAGATTCGCGCAAATAGTGCTTTTTCCTACTCCGCCTTTACCAGAAGCTACGGCAATTATTTTCTTTACCTTAGGTAAAACTCTGCGCTGTTCTGGCGGTCGCTCTGAACTTTTTGGTAGCGCATCTACCTCCGCCATAACTGCTACATCTTCGCCTAAAAACCTTCTAACTTGGTGGATGCATGCCTCTTCCAATCGCTTGCGATAATGCATTGCTGGATTGGAGGCTTTCACATGAAAGGACACAGTATTGCCCTCGGCTTTTACATTTGATACTAACCCTAAGGAAACAATATCCTTCTTCAATTCAGGCTCAATCACATAAGCCAAAGCTTTCATCACGTCATCGTTCGAAATTGCCATTATGTAAGGTCTTCAAATATTGCTTTTAACTCTGTAGCATCTTTTGGCTTCATGCGCCCAGCCAAAATCAAACTTAATTGGCGCCTTCTTAAAGCGCCATCAAAGCGTTCTAATTCAACACTTGATTCAGGTATAAGTTCTGGAACCTCAATGGTATTGCCAATTTGGTCAACTGCTACGAAAGTGAAGATGGCCTCATTGCATTTTGTTTTATGGGCCGTTTTATGGTCCTCAACCCAAACATCAATGTAGACTTCCATGCTCGAGCCAAATGCCCTAGAAACTTTGGCTTCAAGCGTCACAAAATCACCAAGCCCAATTGGTTGATTAAACGAAATATTGTTTACCGAGGCCGTAACTACTACTCGTCCGCAATGACGGTGAGCAGCCACAGCAGCGATCACATCCATCCAATACATCAATCTTCCACCCATCAAGTTTCCCAAGGTGTTGGTATCATCAGGCAACACAATGTGTGTAGCAACCGCCTTTGAAGCCTCCGCAGTCTTTGCTTTCATGCATTTCTTCTTTGGTGCAAAGGTAGAATCTCACCCCGCATAGACTACTTTCGATGTTATGGATTTACTGTATATAAGAGCGTTGCACATCATCTTTGTGCTGTCTTGGTTTGCAGGGCTCTTCTACATCGTGCGTCTGTTCATTTATCACGTTGAGGCAAACGATAAAAATGAGGAAGCGAAGCAAGTATTGCAGGCCCAATTCAAAATCATGCAATATCGGCTGTGGTACATTATTACATGGCCAGCAGCTATACTTGCTACCATCTTTGGTTACTACATGGTGATTAACAACACTGCTTACTATTTAGAGTCAGCCTGGATGCTGTCTAAGATTGGCCTCACAACTCTTTTGTGGATTTATCATATCATGACACACCTTGTGTTTAGAAAAATCCAACAAGGCAAATCAACTTTGACATCTATTCAGCTCAGGCTTTGGAATGAACTCGCCACATTATTCATGGTAAGTATAGTATTCATTGTTGTCTTAAAAAATGCTTTGAATTGGATTTATGGAACGATCGGGTTCTTTGCTGTAGGTGTGGCACTCATGATTGCCGTGAGACTTTATAAGCGCTACCGAAGTTAAAATCAAAATACCAATACATTAAATGTAGATGTATATTTGGCCAAATTTATAGATGTGGCGAGTATAGGGGAAGAAATAAAGCAGAAGAAGTTTAGGAACGAATACAGTCAACTCTTTATCAATGTGCTGTACACCAGCAGTTGGCTAAGTTCACATCAAAACCAATTTTTTAAAGTGCACGGACTGACCAGCCAGCAATACAATGTCCTGCGCATATTGCGTGGTCAGGGTGAGAATGCAGCTTCCGTTAATCTCATTAAGGATCGGATGATCGATAAGATGAGCAATGTGTCTAGAATCATTGATAAACTGAAATCGAAGCAACTCGTGACCCGCAAGGCAAGCAAACACGACAGACGTCAGGTGGATATCAAAATCACTGAAAAGGGTCTGGCCATACTTTCAGAGATCGATGACAAGCTCAACGACTGGGAAGAAGGTCTGCACAATATTAGCCCAGAAGAGGCACTCAAAGCCAGTGATTTGTTGGATCGTTGGCGAGGCTAATTGCATGCAATTGGTTTAGATGAATCAAATAAAATTTCCGATTAGGTAGAGGTTTATTAAGCTGAATTTGGTTGTGTTCAAATAATTTCTATTTTGAGCCTCTGTTTTGCATAACCTAAAACCTACCTACCTATGCGTCAACTTAAGATTACCAAGCAGCTAACCAATCGCGACAGTAAGTCTATTGATAAATATTTGAGTGATGTCTCTAAAGAAGAGATGATCACAGCCGAAGAAGAAGTAAGACTGGCAAAACGAATCAAAAAAGGTGATCAGGCAGCATTAAATAAAATGGTGAGCGCCAATCTCCGATTTGTCATATCCGTTTCTAAACAATATCAAGGTCACGGATTGAAGCTTGAGGATCTCATCGCGGAGGGAAATATTGGGTTGATCATTGCCGCAAAAAGGTTTGATGAAACCAAGGGCTTTAAGTTCATTTCATACGCAGTTTGGTGGATTAGACAAAGCATCATGCAAGCGATTGCAGAAAATTCTAGAGTAGTTAGACTACCGCTAAACAAGGTGAGTGCAATTCAGAAGGTATCACACGCCTTTTCTCAACTTGAACAAAAATTTGAACGTCCACCATCGCATGACGAAATCGGTGAGCTATTAGAAGCAAATGCCGAAAGTGTAAGCAATTTATTTACCTATGCTCAGCGCCAAGTTTCAGTGGATGCACCTTTGATGGAAGGCGAAGACAATAGTTTACTGGCGGTGATGCCTAATTCAGATTCTACGGTTCCAACGGATACACTCATGGTAGAATCGCTAAGGAGTGATATCGAGCGCGTTTTGGTTCATTTAAAAGAGCGTGAAGCAGAAGTTTTAAGACTCACCTACGGATTGAGTGGATTGCCACCCATGACACTTGAGGAAATTGCGAATAACTTGGGACTCACCCGAGAGCGCATACGCCAAATAAGAGAGAAAGGATTGAGAAACTTAAGAAAGAAGGCAAACAGCCAGCTACTTAAAAACTACTTGTAAAGAATCCAAGCATTAGGAATATCGTTCCGGAAAGAGGCGAGCGCTTGCTTGGCCTCTTTTTTTGTGGCAAACCTTGCAATGCTTACCCGGTTTAGCGTGCCTTTTTTATCAATAATGGCCGCCATGCTTCCACGCTTTTGAAATTTATTGACCATGGCATCAGCATAGCGAATATCGCTGAAGCAACCACCTATGATGTGAAATCGCAAATTCGGTTCTGCTTTGGCGATCAGCTCCACTTTTTCTTCCAGTGACACTACTAGGGTCGACACTACTAGGGTCTTATCCTTGCCCTGTCTTGAATAGACCTCCACCACTTCGTTATTGGCTCGTGCCTCTTCCCAATCAAATGTCAACGATTCATTCTCAAAGCTTTGATCCAGAATCTGACCTTCGCGCAAGGAATACATTGGACAGACCTTCTCGGTAAATGGATTTAAATCTGAGGTATGAAAATCCTTTGGGTTTTGGAGGGTATCCGTTCCAATGAGAAACCAAAGCACGTAAGCAAGAAATGGAATAAGGATGACTGCAGCCGCGGCCGGCCAAAAAACCGAGCGCTTCTTTGAATTCTCTTTTTTCTCATCAGCCGTGTTTACATCCGTGCTGCTTTCTGTCTTTATTGGAATGACGGGCGCCTCCTCTTTCTCCTTCTGTGGAGGAGTCACCACTGCCTTTTTGCGTTCTGCCTTTGGTTCAATGGCAACAGTGGCTGACCTCTTCCGCTCGATTTTCTTACCAAAAAATGATTCAAGACCAAAACCATCGGCAAAAAATGCTTCATCCTTAAACTGCTCAAACCTGAAGGTGCCATCTTGATTTTGACTTAGCACTCCTATTTTATCAAACCTTAGCTTTTTCTCATCCTTGAGTTTCTTCGACAGTAACACACTGTATCCCGTGAGTTTTTGCTTTGCTTCCTCGAAAGATAAACCACGCGTTTGTGCAATGAAAGACACAAGCAACCCATCATTATGGGTAAGCAACTTATTGAAGGTTATCCTACGATATGGAGGTTCAAATCGATGGTTAATCGGATTGATTTTAGCGGCAGAATAATTGCCCACAAATCCTCCAAATTCAGGAATGATTACACAATCGTGTTTCTTTAACAGTGTGGCAATATGGTGATCGTAAGACTCGCTCATCTATGAGAACAAAGAAAACAAATTTCTAGAGAATTATCTCCGGTTTAAAATGGTCAGTACGCGATCCAAATCCTTGGGCTCATCTACCGAGATCGATTCTATTTCAGTCTCAACGGTTTGTATTCGAAGCCCGTGCTCTAACCACCGCAGCTGCTCCAGAGACTCTGATTTTTCAAGTGGAGTCGGGCTAAGTGATTTTATCTTCAATAATGTCTCTGCTCGAAAAGCATAAATGCCAATGTGCTTATAGAATGCCGCACTGCTGCCAGATATCGAGTGCGGAATGGCTTGCCGACTAAAATATAGGGCATTTCCATCCAAGGCTCTCACCACTTTTATCTTGCTTGGGTCGGTCAAAATATCTTTCGAGTCAGTTTTCTTTACCAACGTAGCAATGTGTGTTGAGACATCGTC
>JALRDM010000193.1 GCA_023262195.1 Salibacteraceae bacterium
CATTTTTTTCTACAGCCAATGGAAGCTCACCATCGGCACAAATTGCCGTATCTCGTCCAAGATATGTATTTGGTACCTCTCGTATCGAAACCGCTATCGAGTCAACAGTTGTACATACCACATTCGTTGCTCGAACCCAATAAGTCGTTTTTTCAGTAGGATTAATCGTCTCCACTGGATTTTCACTTCCCGTAGACCATTCATATTCTACAACTTCACCAGGCTCGGTAACATCAAACACCAGCTGATCTTTCGGACAAATGGCGGTATCAGGTCCAAGGTCTGTATTTGGGTATGTATGATAGAACACATTAATTTGATCTGCGTTTGAACACAAACCATTATCCACGGTCACCGCATATGTGCCATGTCCTCCAATTTTAAGGGTGCTCAAGTCGGAGCCATCACTCCAAACGTAACTTGTCACTGGAATAGAAGTCTTAGGTGATAATGTCACCGTTTTACCATCACATGTATTGACGTCCTCACCAAGGGTCACATCTAATTTTGGATATTGATCAACGATGATGGTATCCTTGATTGAACAGTTCTCATCACTTACTTCCACCCAATAGAGCCCAACAAGAGTAACATTCAAGCTGGGATTACCGCTATTGTCGTTCCATAGATATGACATCGGGAAAGCAGAGGTAGTTTTGGGTTCCAGTGTGAGGATATCGTTGTGACAAAATGATGTATCGTTACCAAGGTCAACCAAAGGCTCAAACCATAGGCTCCACTCTACAGAATCGTAGTCATAACAGTGATTTCCGCTACCAGCAACGGTTACGTAATACATATCTGTTTGAAAAACATCAATACTCGCATTAGTTGAAATCGTACTTGTATCAATTCCAGAGGACCACTTATAGTTGACAACATTCAGCGTGCTTTTTGGTGAAAGAGTCACTTGATTTTCATAGCAGAAACTGCTGTCGTTTCCTAGCTCCACATCCACCTCTGGATAGTTATCAATCTCAATCGTGTCTGAGTATGTACATAATCCGTCATCAACCGTGACCATGTATGTGCCTGGACCAGTAGTTACGATATTATTTTGGGTGGCGCCAGTACTCCATTGATGGTTGAAAATCGTAGTACTATTACTTACCAAGCCAGTATTTAAGTTTATTTGATCGTACGTACACATGGAGGTATCGTTACCAATATCCAAATCAAATGGATAGAAGAAATCTACATTCAGCGTATCAGCAACAGTATCGCAAACACCACTTACTGTAACCATTACCACATCATCAGGATGTTTCACGGTATAGACAGAGTCCGTACTACCATCATGCCACTCCCAAGAAGCATATGGTTGATCTTGGTCAATGGTAAATTCCAAACCAACGCACAAGGCCGTGTCGTTACCTAAATCCGCCCATTGCCTTGGATATATATATACTTCCTCAACAATGGTATCTGTATTAATACCGTTGTAAATGACTAATTGTACTTCGAATGTCCCAGTGTCAGTATATAGATGCGAAACCGTATCTAAACCCTGAGCATAATTCAGCGCTCCAGAAAGCGTGTCGCCAAAATCCCAAAACATAGAATCCACATTTGTAGTATCTGCAACAAATTGAGTTTCGAGGCCAAAACAGTTATCCACCACTTCGATTGTGGCACCAAAGAATGA
>JALRDM010000204.1 GCA_023262195.1 Salibacteraceae bacterium
CGCTACTATTTGGATTTAAGTCAGGAAGTCCTTCAATTCTTTTACCGCTATTATATTGATTAGCGAAATAGGCTTCTGTATTAAAATTATCCTCACCGATTTGATCTGGATAGTGATCCAAAATTCCTTCACGAACCAAGATATATTCATTTACACGATCAGTTCTCCAACCGCAATAATCTGTGGCTTGCAACCAATTGATACCTACCACAGGATAATCCCTATATGCGGGATGTCTTAGGTAATAATCTACATATGGCTCATTGTAAGATAATTTATCTCTCCAAACCAACGTGTCTGGCAAAGCCTTTCCATAGAGTTCTGGGTAATCAACAGAATAAACTCGCTTTACCCAATACAAGTATTCATTCCATTGTATGTTGCTGATTTCGGTTTGATCAATGTAGTAAGACGAAACAGTAACTCGTCTAGGAATATTGTTCCAATCGTACATGAAATCTTGCTCAACACGACCCATGGTAAACGAACCACCTTCAATTAAAACGAGGTTTGGACCAGTCTCTTGTTCTTCGAATGGAACTTTTTGGAAACCACCGTTGCTTGGATCATTAAAGTTCCAGCCCGTAGTCGCTGATTTCTCGTAACCACATGATACTATTATCAATGGGGCTACAAGCATTACAAATACACTTCGAATACTCATAATAATTGAATTATTCTGGTTCATAAATTTTGACAATCAACGAAATTAGGGAAAATAATATTGCGTCTGTCAGAACTTTGGACAAGCCATTTGTCTGAACTTTCTTCGTTTTGGCTTGCATGGGAACATCATAGTCACTGAAATCTCGTGTGAGCCTAGTGTCTGGGTACCAAGTCTTGAGACTGTAACATCATAGCTATAGCCAAATCTAAATTGATCGGTATAAAGTCCAACTAAGAAGATTAATGCATCTCCCCAACGATACCAAACTCCTCCTGTTATTGGTCCGCGATTCACGTACATACCAAGATTCAAGTGATTAAACTCACCTTGACGCTGGTATATTATGTTTGGAGAAATACTACCCTCCTCCGGATTTTGCTTGTCTAAGGGTATTAGCGCCCCTGCATGTCCTGTATATTTTCTTGGCAATCGGCTTTCGCTTGCCGGAAAGAAAGACTCATCAGGTTGAGTCAGGTGGTGTGCTGCGAAACCAGCATATAATTGCTTGGTGAAAATCAACATGCCAGCAGAAAAATCAAGCTTGTTTACGTTGTTGTTGATAGGAGTCTCTGCAGTTTGGTATATAAAACCGTAGCGGTTATGAATTTGATCTCCGAACGTAAGACGATCCCAGTCAATCGATCTCTGGTAATATGTTGCTTGAAATCCAGCTTTGATGCTAATGTTTCTATCTACGGCCAGTTGATATGCATACATACCACTAACGTGATTCGTATTGATGATGCCAGTGCCTGCTCTATCGTGATAGGCCTGTAGACCGATACCACCATTTATACCATCAACAAATTGATCGTACGAAGCTGAATAGGTTACATAAGTCGCTGGAATTCCCGGCCATTGATTTCTATAGTTTAGAATAGCTCTAGGGCATTGTGCGGACCCTGCTAATGCAGGATTTAGATAAAGCGGATTAGCATAAAACTGACTAAACGCTGGATCCTGCGCTTGCAAAGCCAAATTCGAGCAAATGGCGATTAAGACTATTACGAATAAATTCTTTCTCATCAGATTGATCAGGCTCAAGCCCGCAATTATACAAATATTCTTATCCTACAAACTGTCAACATCAAAGAATCGTATAGATTCGACAATATCTTTTTTCCACCTTCGTTTCTTGCTTCGATGAAAAAAGGAAAACAAAAATAGCTACAAAACAGTTTGATTAGTCGAAAAGAATACGCGATTTGTATGAAATTGAACGGTGTCTTGTTAATAATTCTTGGGCTGTTTTTTTCAATAAACTCCTACGGACAAGAAGGTTTCGGTTCAAAAACTCCGCTCAGGTTCACTACAGGGTCGATCGAAAAAAATGTTTCGCTTAAATGGAAAAATCCGGTGGAATATACCCTGGTTGACCAGAAAAAAATCAGCGCAATGCATTTTGAAGGCGGACTTTATAACGGTCCGAATAATGCTCCTTCTTTTAGGGTAGTTCAAGAAGTCATTGGACCTGTTACAGATGTAGAAGTAGATTTTGTGGCAACCCAAACATCTAATTTATCAAGCGAGGAAAAAAAGTGTATTGATGTAGGCTCAATTAGCGATGACTTTAAGCTTGACTTTGCCTTGAATCAGGCTGGAAAAAGAAAGTATATCGTGCTAGAGATTATTCCAGTTCGCTATAATCGTCAGAAGTTGGAAAAACTAGTCGATTTTACAATTACGATCATCCCAATTTTTAATGCTGCCACTAGAGATGGCACTCGATCTACGGATTGGAAATCGACCAGTGTTTTGAATAGTGGCAACTGGTATAAAGTAAAAACTGGGGAAGACGGCATCTATAAAATGACGTTTTCTATGTTGCGGAAATTAGGCGTGTCTAGCACATCGTTTGCTTCCAGTCAACTTCGACTTTACGGAACAGGAGGAGGTGAATTGAAGGTTAATAATGATGATAAAAGGCCTGATGATCTGTATCAAATGGCGATTAGCATTGAAGATGGAGGCGATGGTAGCTTTGATCCTGGAGATTATTTTTTGTTTTATGGAGAAGATCAGATTCTCTGGGAAAGAACGGGTAATACATACCGGCACATTCCAAATCATTATAGCGATTCGGCAGCTTACTTTATATCGATTGATGGTGGTGCTGAAACTCCAATGAGGATTGTTTCCGAATCTGTAAACGCTCATAATGCTACGGTGGCTACTTATGACTTTTTAGACCTGCATGAAGACAACTCTTCTAATCTTATAAAATCTGGTCGCGATTGGTATGGAGAACAGTTAGGATTGATTGAGGAAGAAGATTTTGGTTTTAGTATTCCCAATGTTCGGACCAACGAAGATGCGAGAGTTCGGTGTCGGTTTGCCGCTCGATCGGTTTCAATTGAAGGAGCGGGTATAACTTTCAGTATGCCAAGTCAAGGTGGTGTGTCCCAAACCGAAACGGTTAATGCTGCTGGATCAAGCTATGGATCAGTCTTTGCTCATGTGGGGAATTTTTCGCTCAACTTTAAGCCTAGGTCTGGAGATTTCCTTGCGAAAGCTAAAATTGTTAAAGCCGGCAACTCCTCGGCTCAAGCATGGATTGATTATATCACCATTCATGCTCGTAGAGAATTGTCATTCATTGAGCCACAGATGGTGTTTAGAGATAGCAAGTCTTTAGGCACTGGTGTAGTTAATCGCTATGAGCTCAAAAGAGCTCCAAATGATATACGGGTTTGGGATATTACCAACCCAAGGAAAGTGCGTGCGCAGAATGTAGGCGTGAGTGGAGGAGCACATCGCTTTTCTGCAGCTGCAGATTCTCTAAGAACTTTCCTGGCATTCACTGAGTCTAGCTTTAAAAGGCCTGCACTTATTGGTCAGGTTGAGAAGCAAAACTTACATGGGCTTGGTAATATTGACTACCTCGTTATTACTCATAAGAACTTTGAAACGTATGCACGTGAGTTGACAGATTATCATACGGAGCGCGATGGTTTCACCACAGCCGTTATTGATGTAGAACACATTTATAATGAGTTTAGCGGGGGAGTTCAGGATATTACCGCCATTAAGGAGTTTGTAAGGATGCTTTATTTCCGAAGCAGAGGTTCGAGCAATGAGCTGAAGTATCTACTCTTGTTTGGCGATGCTTCCTATGACTACAAAGACCGCGTCTCTGGTAATTCAAACTTTGTGCCTTCACATCAAACTCCAGAAAGTTTATTGCCAACATCGTCAGTTGTTTCTGACGACTACTATGGTTTGCTTAGTGAAGGAGAGGGTGAGTCGACAACAGATTTGATTGATATAGCGATTGGAAGATTGCCTGCTAGGAATAAGAATGAAGCGCAGCAGATGGTGTCCAAAATCTTGCACTATTCCAATTCAGACCAAACATTTGGCGATTGGCGCAACTGGGTTGCACTAGTA
>JALRDM010000264.1 GCA_023262195.1 Salibacteraceae bacterium
TTTAACGAGCCATCCATCATGTTCATGTTAAGATTGGATAGATTAATTGCTTGATCACGCATCACAACACGGCCGCTTACATTGCTTATTTCCATGTCTTCATAAAGCATCTTGGTAATTGATGTATTCAACACAAAATCAAATCCAGCAGGCACTTCGGCAACTCCACCTTCCGATCCTTCTTCTGACTCACTCGCATCACCTTCATCGGTGCTTTCTGCAGTCCCTTCATCCGACTCTTCCATAAACTCGTTAAGGTCCATCATGCTCGAACTAAAGTTTACCGTGCCCTTCAAGTCCGCATCGGCCATATACCATTCTACAATGTTGTCTATCCTACCGGTCAAGGACATATCGCTTCTACCTACTTGCATATCCATAGTGGTGAGCTCAGCATAGCGCGGAGAAAAATTCAAGGAACATGCCTTGATCAATGTTTCGTATGGTAATGACGGATCTTTGTAATCGATATTACTCATCGCCAACATTCCACCCGCTTCAAAATCTTGATATCGCTCTCCATCGATGGTGCTTTGGTTTCCTTTAAGGTGAATGTCCGTAAACACTTTACCAGTAACTGCCTGTCCTTCTTCGAGAGGAATCACATCGGCCAAACTCGCCAAGTCTAAATCCATATTCACATCAGCATCGATGAATGGGTCTGATATGGGCGTGCGCATGTGCGCCACAATATCTACTGGGTTGTTGGCCAGCTCAACATGAAACTTGTTAAGATCGATGACTGTGTTGTCGTCTGAACCTCCAGGATTTTTCACGTGTAAATCAATGGCGATATTCTCTGCTGATTTAGGTAAATCAGGGTAATGAAACATGGCTTCACCCACAGTAAGATCAAGCGCAAACGCAGGCAGTTGATCTCCAACCATTCGTCCTTTAGCCATTCCGCTCAAGGCTAAATTTCCAGACGTTTCGATATCTTCAAAATCAGTCATATATACCGCAGGAACCATGGAAAGCAAACTCTTGAAACTGGTTTCTTTCGTTTCGAATGTTACATCTAAATCAATCGGGTCACCTTCAGCCTCTGGCATGGCAACCGTACCATCAAATCCAAGGTGCAGCGCATTTAGCTTTACGTAGTTCTCCACAAACTCAAAGCGCATGTTTGGCATATTCATATTCATGTCGAATTTCATGTCCAATGCGGTGCGGTTGAGGTAAGAAATGCCATCCATTTTAAATGTTATGGCATCTGCGTCCGTCATTGTTTTCAGAAGGAAGTCGTCTTGAGTGAAGTCACCACTTCCCTCATGTGTAAAGTTGACTAACTTGGCATACATACCACCAGCTCTGTCATCATAAATGATATTGGCATTTCGGATAAAATATTCGCTTAAGCCAATAGAAAACGATCCATCGCTGGATTCTGCTTCCTCTTCCACCTCTTGTTCTTCGGTCTCGGTCTCCTCAGATGCTTTCGCTATGTCATAGTTGGCAGTGCCATCTGCAAGTACAATTACATGTAAGTCTGGAGAAGTTAATCCAACGGAGTTGATCTGAATCTCCTCTCCGCCAATTACACTCATCAAGTCAAGACTGAGGCTCAATCGCTCAATATCAGCCAACTCAACTCCTGCAAAACGATCAACCCCCGTCACTTTAGCATCATCAATTGATAGTGTGAAATCAGGAAAGTTCGTGAATAGCGAGAGGCCGATATCTCCAAAATCTAACTCGGCATTGATGTTCTTATTTGCCTCCGTTTTTACGAGGGCAACGATATCATCTTTGAATATTATGGGTAGTACAATTGCTGAGGCTATAATGAGTAAAACCAGAGCCGCAATTCCAATGAAAATTTTCTTGATCATTTCGATAGTTGATTAGGGCGTAAACGTACAGAGAAACAAAGGCTTCATCAAGTTTAACAATTGGTTATTTATGGTGGAATGAATTAGAATATGAAACTGGTGGATTGGGCATATGAGGGAAAGAGGGAAAGAGTGAGGAGTGAAAGCGAGTGGTTTGTGCTTTGGGGTTTGATGTTGGATGTAATCATTGATCAAAAAAAACTCCCAACCGAGTCGAGCTCAATTGGGAGTGAAATTTTTGATTCAGTTATAATCAGCGCTTCTGCTGTAGTTCGCTTTCTCCGGTACCTTGGCTTAGTTCAGGAGAGATGGCTGATTTTTGCACACGAATATCAACCCCATTGGCAATGGTGAGTACCATGTATTGGTCTTTGACATCGGCTACTTTACCATGGATACCTCCAATGGTCACCACCTTGTCACCCTTACCAATTGCTTCACGAAACTTCTTAGCATCCTTAGCTTTCTTTTGCTGAGGACGAATCATAAAAAAGTAGAATACAATTACGATCAGAATGATCGGTAGGAATTGCATCACTCCATCACCACCAAATATGGATTGTAATAACACTGTTAATGATACCATATTATTCTGCTGCAGGTTCTTCAGTGGCCTCAGGAACAATGATGTCCCCTCTAAGCGCAACCACTGTGGTAGCAGGCTCAGTGTTCGCCACTACGGTCACCTTTTTGTGCTGCTTACCCTTCTTACCATCGCTATTGAAGACTACAAACATTTCACCTTCTTCTCCCGGAGCGATGGGCTCTTTTGGCCATTCTGGTATGGTACATCCGCAACTGCCTTTCGCAGATACAATCACTAGGTCATTCTCACCCGTGTTTTTGAATTTAAAGGTATGCTCCACCTTTTCACCTTGAGTAATTTCTCCAAAGTCAAAGGCCTCTTCGGTGAATTCAATTGACGTTAATTCTTCTACATTGTCTGCAGTGATTTGAGCTGGGTCAGCTACTGCTTCAGTAGTAGCGGACTCTGTTGACTCCGTTTCTTCCGTTGCTGCACTTTGCTCATTGCACGCGGTAAAACCTATGAGGGCAAAAATTGCCGCTCCGAATAGATACTTTTTCATTGCTGTTTATTCCTATTTATTGTTGTCAAAAATCATTTTCGAAGCGCGAAGATATAATCAGTGTATTAAGCAGTTCAAAAATTAAGAGAGTTTTGGTTTTTTGGCTGTTAGCTGTTAGCTGTTAGCTGTTAGCAAAATTGTGTATTCTGCAGGTCCAAGGCAATGTTCGTCATGCTGAGGTCGGTGGGATGATGGAATCAGACCAGCGCGTCTCGAAGCGGACGAACGCGAGATCGGATCTGGGTTGTTGACTCATAGATTTTTACAAAAAATCGCACTTTGTTCTCGACCTATCTTCGTTCCTCAGATGCTCGAACTGACGGGCTTCATTTGGTATAGCTGTTGGCTGATTGCTGATTACTATCAACTAACGTTCAATCATCTTCACAATGCGTTTCGCGTCTTTGTCGGTGAGTCTCAATCCAAGCACAATCTTTTTTCCGAGATACTCAAACCCAATTTGCTCTCCTCCCACCGTCCAGAAGGCATTTTGATATGACTTGGCAAAGCTCTTTCCATCAAGATTGACCAACCCTAAATTTTTAATTGTTTCTCGATCATACGATTGCACCCTACCATATAAACCCCAGCTGCGTTTATAGTCGAGGGTTTCGTCCGAGATTCTCAAAAACTCCTTGCCCGATTGATGCCAAAGAATGGAGCGGCCGGCATAGTAAACGAAGTAGAGCCAAAATGAAACAAAAACTAAGGTGTACGTGAGTTGGTCGCCACTGCCCTCTTTGAGCATACCCATAATGCCCAGCATACCAACGACCACCCATATAATCAACCAAATTCTGAGTGCCCACGTTTGCCAACTATCGAGCTGTGGATAAATCGTAATTACGGTGCCCGCATCCGTTTTATCTACTGTAATTTTGGCGTTTGATTCAATCATTGAATTTTAGTGTTTTTAACGATCAATAGCGATCACCAAATTTAAAATTGCGTTTATAGAGGATTATGAGACTTAAAGGTTTTTATTCAGTCGTTTTATTACTCGCTGCAATTGCATTTCAAAGCACGTCACTCCATGCTCAAGTAGAAAACAGTGATTTTCAAAAACTGTTTGATTTATACACCATGGAGGAGTATGATAAGTGTGCTTACAAGGCAGAGCGCTATTCTCAAAAAGATAAGTACAGCCGTGAACCAGAGCCTTACCTATATATGGCGCTGTGTTTTTATCAGGCCCATGTGCAGCCTGAGAAGTTTGATCAAGAGTTTGATGATCCACTTAAAGACGCATTAAAGTATGCCTATAAGTTTCGAAAGAAGGATAAAGAAGGAAAGCTGTATGAATCGAACAAGGACTTGCTCGATAAGATTCGAGAAGAAGCGCTCTTCAATGCCAAGTTCTATTATAACGATCAAGATTACAGAAAGGCATCCAGCGAGTTTAGACGCATAGCCAAGGTTGTTCCTGATGATGTAAATGTGATTTTCATGCAAGGAGTTTCTGACATCATGGCTAAAAACATTGGACAAGGAGAGCGGCTGGTGAACCAAGCATTGGATACGCTGAGAGCGCAAGACTCGCGCGGTGAATTTCAAAAAGATCCTGTTACCCACACCATTCTCATCAAGGGATTCGTTGGCTACACTGATTTTCTTATTGGTGCAGGGCGCGAAGAAGAAGCGCAGGAAACCATGACGTTTGCCAGACAGTTGATTCCAGACGATGCTGCCTTGAAATCACAGTATAAAAAGGTCTACGGCATTTAGACACATTGCAAGATGCGTATTGATATAATTTCTGCCTTGCCCAGTCTGCTCGAAAGTCCTTTTTCAGACAGCATACTGAAACGTGCAATCAACAACGCTTTGGTTTCACTTGTCATTCATGATTTGCGGGAGTATGGAGTCGGGAAGCATCGACAAATAGACGATTATCAATTTGGAGGTGGCGCAGGAATGGTTATGACCGTTGAGCCACTTTATAATGCGATTAATAAACTGAAAGAACAGCGGGAGTATGATGAGATCATCTACATGACTCCTGATGGAGGTCGATTTGACCAGCCCATGGCCAATGAGTTATCATTAAAGAAGAATCTGATGATCATTTGTGGTCATTATAAGGGAATTGACCATCGGCTTCGAGAACATGTTATTACCAAAGAAATCTCCATCGGAGATTATGTGTTGTCTGGTGGTGAATTAGCAGCCGCTGTGGTCTCTGACGCCATCATTCGGTTGTTGCCTGGTGTTTTAAATGATGAATCATCTGCACTTAGCGACTCATTTCAGGACAATTTATTGGCACCACCCGTCTATACTAGACCTAGTGAGTTTAACGGTTGGAAAGTCCCTGATATTCTGCTTTCTGGAAATTTTCCAGAAATAGATAAATGGCGCAATGAGCAAGCTGAGGCGCGAACAAAACAGCTTCGACCAGATTTATTCAAGAAAAAT
>JALRDM010000365.1 GCA_023262195.1 Salibacteraceae bacterium
ATATCGCGCCCGAACGGCTTGGGTTTGACTATGACGATACCGATGCCGTGAATGCGCAATTAGAGCGAGCACGGTCGGCTGTTCGTCAATATAAAAACCATCCTGCGTTGCTCGGTTGGATGATTGGTAATGAATTGAACCTGATGCACACCAATCCCAAAGTGTGGGATGCAGTCAACGATATTTCCAAGATGATCCATGAAGAGGATGGTCTACACCCCACAACCACGGCGCTTGCGGGATTGGGCGAGGATACCTATTCGCTGATTCAAACTCGGGCACCTGATCTCGATTTCTTGAGTACTCAGGTGTACGGAATGCTTACGGTGCTCCATGAGCATGTCGCTTCCATCGGTGTTGATATGCCGATTATGGTTACCGAGTGGGGCACTGTCGGTCATTGGGAACTTCCGCAGACGGATTGGGGAGCGCCCCTTGAGTTGACCAGTACAGAAAAGGCTGCTCACTACCTTAAAGGGTACCAGCTTGCTATCGCGCCATTCCCCGATCAGGTCTTAGGTAGCTTTGTCTTTCTGTGGGGTCAAAAGCAGGAGAGAACGCCCACCTGGTATGGCATGTTCACGTTAAACGGTGAGATCACCGAACCGGTCGACGCTGCGCAAAAACTGTGGTCTGGGCAGTGGCCGGAGAATCGGGCGCCGTATATTGATGGTCTCTTTTTGGATGATCAGGCGGCTTCGGAGAGTGTGTTGCTTCAACCTGGTGCCGACTATCCGATTTTGGTCGAAGCGGGTGATATAGATAGCGAACAACTATCCATCGAATGGGTCGTGATGGAGGAGAGCCAAGCGAAAGAGATCGGCGGCGACCGCGAAGTGATTCCAGGGACTCTGCGAGGCCTCGTCGAGTCAGCCAGCGCCGAAACCGTACTGCGTGCGCCTGACGCGCCAGGCGCTTATCGATTGTTTGTGTATGTTCGTGATCCCGAAGGGAAGGTGGCGCACGCAAATTTGCCGTTTAAAGTCGAGGCCTGAGCATCACTTAGCGCTTCTCGAACCAAAGGTTTGTACCGGCATATTCGCACCGGAGGAACAGCCGAGCCTCGCTCATCAAACGCTATCGTAAGTTGACAAGCAGAGGGGTAGATCCGACAATTCGCCCTCCAAAAATGTGGCTACGTAGCTCAGCTGGTTAGAGCGCAGCATTCATAATGCTGAGGTCGGTGGTTCAAGCCCACCCGTAGCT
>JALRDM010000403.1 GCA_023262195.1 Salibacteraceae bacterium
TAGCTCTTTCAATAGGTTTCTTCTGCGGTCTTCATTAATTACTTGGTAAGCATTGCGTTTCATTCGCTCTTTTCGGCTTACCTGTTGATATAAAAAAGTGAGCGGGCTCTGAAACGGGTCGATGCCACTGAGCATATAATCTCTTTGATTGTACCCCAATCCCTGAATATCCTTTTGAATGGAATCCAACTCCCGTTGTGGCATAACAGTAACGCTTGGTAGAGTAAACGTGAGGCGCTCTAAATACAATTTCACATAGTATTCTGATTTCTCAGCACTATCAGCCACAGTGATGGCTTCTGTCTTATAACCCAGCGAACCTACCAGAAGCGTATCCTGTTTGTTGGTGTTTATAATAAATGAGCCATCGGGTCTGCCAAAGTCGCCTAATCCGGTGCGTTTATTCACAACTAGGAGCTTTAAGTTATGGTCGGATCTATGATACACTTGGCCATAGATAGTAACTTGTTGGGCATCGGTCGTAGACCATAAACAAGAAAGTATGACAATGAGGAGGAGGCTCCATTTCATACCTCTAAGATGTGAATTGTACTTGAATGTTACAGTTTACCTTTTTTGGATCGGCTGTATTTGTTGTATAAACCTCTTCGATACCCAGCTCGATAACCAATCATGAACTCATAGGCTCCTTCATAACCATTGAGCGCTTGAAAGTTTCCAAGAGGAATATCATATCCAGCACCAAAAGAGAATCCAGCAAATTCCATATTCAGTGTGCCAAGTAAATCAACCATTGTACCGTATGGTGGGTTGGCAACTCTCGTAAACAAACCAAAGCTGATGCTTGATTCGTTTCTTCTTCCAGTAGTTCGAGTACCCTCGTTAAACAAGAATTGAAATCTCGATCCCGCGATCAGTGAAGCTCTGTTTGCCTGACGCGAATAGAGTAAGGAAGGTCTCAACGCAAACATGCTATTGTCTCTTATACGATGAACAAATTCTATGTGAGCATTTGTTTTTCGCTGAAGAAAGGTGCTGTTGGTGTCTGTGTATAGGCCAACATCGGGTCTGTTTACATGAAATACCGCAACTCCTGAATAGAGTTCGATAAGATCACCACTGTAATATGAATATTGAGCTCCAGTAGACAAATCAAAATAACCTTGAGCATCTTCCAACTCTGGTTCACCCGAAGGAGCCAAATTGTTGAAACCTTGACCTACCCATTGATTGTCCCAGTACATCTCACCGTAATCAATGGCTCGCGTTCCATATCCTCCTTGGAATCCAACGCTAATGCTATGCTGTTGGCGTGCATCAAGATACTGTCCTATAGACATGGTTCCATTCACACGCGTATTGCGAATTCGTGAATCTCCTTGTTGGTCGTTTTCAACATTTAGTCCAAATCCCCATATGTTTCCATTCCATGCGTTAATGGGTGCATTTATATCGAAATAACCTCTCCAAGTTAGAAAGGGGTTTGATATAGAGTAAGACTGTTCCCTCCAGCTACCATGCATTTGCCACTTGCTGTTGGCATTGCCAGACAAAGCAGGATTTAATGTGTGTGGTTGAAACTGATACATCGTGAGTTCGGGATCTAGAATACCACCGCCATTTTGTGCATAACCAACAGAAGTTAAGCACGTGACTAGGAATATCGAGATGATAATTTTTCTTTCCATCAGTACCTCACTATTGTTACGTTACCCTTCAGCTCTTTGGTGGAGCCATTAAGGAAAACCAGTTTCACGTAGTAATTGTATGATCCCAGAGGTGCTGGGTCACCATTTATGGTTCCATCCCATCCTTCATTTTGAGAGAAAGACTGGAAGACCTGCTCACCATATCGGTTCCAAACGTTAAAGGTGAAACCTTTAGATGAAATACCATTTCCTCTTACCCAAAGGATATCGTTCTTACCATCTCCATTTGGACTAAATATGTTAGGGATTCCTGCATAAAAGCTTTCTTCAATATATACGGACATACTGTCGAATGCTTGACAGCCATAATCATCAAAGTTGGTCACGAAATACTTCCGTGTTTCACTTGGATATACGATTGGATCTTCACAATTATAACAAGATAAGCCTACCTCAGGAACCCAACGGAAGTAAGGGGCTGTGCCCGTAACATCAAACTTCACTGTATCATCTAAATAGAATCGGCTATCAATATTATCAATACGCAAGGTCAAGTCTTGACCGACCTTCAATTTCGGGTACTTACCTCCAATATTCAACACAGCTACATCTTGGGAGTTTTCAATAGCCACTCCGTGTTCATTAAACGCGAATAGCTGTACCCCAACTACACCACTATCATTAAAACAGAAGATAGGGTCTTGCTCCATGAACAGCGTGTCAATCGTGCTATCTGGTTTGATAAACATTGGATAGAAATCTTCTTGAACTACAAAATTTGAAGTATCAACAAGTCCTGAGTCGATTGAAAATACGGTTAGAGTATCAAGGCCAGCGCTATCCACATATGGATGCCACCAGAAGATCCAGAAAATGGAGTCTGCTCTTAGGCTGGTATTAAAGAACTGGACGCATGATCCACGACATATACTATCCCTTTCAACTTCAAACCTTGGGTCGGGTGGGAGACATGAATCTACATTGATATATTGTTCTTCAATGAGAGTACTGTCTCCATTTACATTTTTCACCGTGAGGATTACCGGATAAACTCCGGCACTGTCATAACGCACCTCAGGATTTTGATCCGTTGATGAAGAGGGTTGACCACCTGGAAATTCCCACTCCCACTCGGTAGCCTTCACACTTAAGTCCTCGAACACAATCTCATCTCCAGGGCAAATTTCTTGTCTGCTAACTGTAAACTTAGGTTCAGGTACTGGGCAGCTATCAACTTGGATTACTTGAAAAACTCCAACGGTATCATCCGTGCCAGCTCCATTCCAGACGGTCATTGTAACTGTGTAAAATCCTGGAGTAGGAAAAAATACTTGAACCGTATCTATTTCCGAGGTAACATCCTCCAATATCGATGGGTTTGCATTTGGACCAAACTCCCAACGAATCATATCGGGTGACCCAGTAGCGAGGCTTGTAAACTCTACAAAGTCGTTGTTACAGATATAATTGGTGTCAATGTTAAATGCGGCCACAGGAACCTGACACGTGCCGACATTAATGGTATCAGAGAAGATGCGACTGGCAGAGAGGCCAGATACTGTATCAGTCACCGTTAGAGTAACATTATATACTCCGGTAGCAGGGTAACAAATCCCAGTTGGATTTTGGTCAGAACTTACGGCAGGTGTTCCACCTTGAAATTGCCATGCCCATTGACCTTTACCAAAAGTTCCTGCTGTAGATGCGTCTTCATAATCAATGCATTGACCTTGGCAAAGCCCAGTGTCTGAAGGAATCATTTCGATAATTGGGGCGACACAGGTCTCTACCTCGATGGTATCAAATGCAGTGTTGGTGCCATTGTTGTTAGTAACGGTCAATTCAATCACATAAGTTCCTGCGGTTGGAAATACAACCGCACCTGGATTTTGTGCAGTGGATGTAGTAGGAGTTTGACCTGCGCCAAAATCCCAATTCCATGTGGAAACATTTCCCTGTGAGGAATCACTGAAACTTACAGATGATCCATCACAGATGGTATCATCACTAGCTAAGATTATTGCAAGCGGGTCAGACTCATAAATCTCAAAATTGTCTATAGCAATGGACGGGTTGCTGCCAACACCATCATCGTTATTTACCCAGTGGAAACCAAAGTTTGCCTCCGTTTGTGTATTGACCGCGGCTGGTATATAGGCTACATAATGTCTCCATTCCCCACCTGGGCATGCAGCAGTCACCGTAGTTGGTAATTGCCAGCGGTATGGTGGTGCGGTGAGTTGAGCGTTTGTATTGCCTATGGTAACAACAAACTCACCGCTGTCGTTTACATTACCTCCGTGCAGGTAATCAAACTCTACACGTAAGTCACCTGTAGTGGTTGTCGCGTTCAGGATAGGGGCATAAACGTAAATGTCTGTAATACTATCGTTTTCGTAAGTAGCTCCAGGGTCGATGCTAACTGTATTGGTTGATAAATGCAGAGTATTGTTGAGCGAGCCAGTGACGTTACATCCATCGGAGCAATTATTAATTCCAGTGAACGATTCACGGGCACTGATAAACCAGCGGTTTGTAGTATCCAATGAGTTTACATTGTCCAGAATGATTCTCCAATTGCTATTGGCAGTAGCAGATACATCCGGAACGGTATCAATATCGGTACACACAGATGCATTACCAAAGTCTTCAGAATAAACCTGAGCATCCAACGCTAGTGGTAAGACAGAAATCATCATCAGGAGAATGTACCGGTGGACGATATCTATAGAACGTTTTGCCTTATTCATCTAATAAATTAGAGATTTAACCCGCAAAGAAAATCTATTAATCATTACGAACAAAAATTAATTTGGAAGCTGCACAGCCTCAAGATTTTGCATGAATTCTAGGGTATTGATTCCATCTGAAAAATCACTTAGTCTGGGCTTCTGGCCTTGACCAAATGGAGTTTGCTTTTTGCCAATAACACATTGCACGCTATCCAATTTGCTTTTAATAAGTTCACTCAGTTCTTCTTCGTTTCTGTAGAACTCATAATTGAGGACGGAAACCGGAGAGAAAAGGGAGGGGTCTTCTCTCATCATTATCAATTCGTTTTCCAAGACAGAGATACGCTCCATCATCATAAGTGCCTTATGATAAGTGTAATTGTTGACGTATTTCTTGTTGTCCATCAAGTAAGCAAGCGGTAAACTAGCTGAAAAAATTTTATTTAAGTCATAATTCTCAGGCAAATACAACTTCGTGACATTCCTGCACCCAAGCCCGAAGTACTGAAAACAGTCCTTCATTAACCCATTTAAATCGTCCTCACTTTCATCGCCACCTAGTATGGCCACACCTGTGCGATTCTTTCGGATTACCATTGGGACATGACTAAAATATTGCTCGAAGTAGCGTGCTGAGTTATTACTACCCGTGGCTAAAACTGCCTGATAATCTGTAAGCCTATCCACTACCGCATAGTAGTCTGACATTTCAGGAGTTATTTCTGTAAGCTTTTCTAATAATTCCGGGATAATGACATCATCATTCGTGCTCATTTTTATCATTGCTCTGTGACCAACAAGCATTGTGGAAAGTATGTCATGAAAGCCAACCATAGGGATGTTACCGGCTAAAATCAACCCGATATTCAGGCGGGAAACACTGTCGGAGACATTGTTGCTATTTATCCATGTGCTGAGGTTTTCAGTGTCAAGCGTCAGGGACCAGTATTCCAGTGCATGCAACACCTCCCTCTTTTCGAACCAACCATTTTTAATCTTGGCTTGGTTCGTTAATGTGTTGATCCAACTTGATTCGGCTAAGGCTAGCTCAGCGGATAAAAAATCTCCTAATCGGTTAAATGCTTCTATTCTTTTGGACAATGCTAGCATGCTGCAAAGATACAGTCAACCAGTTGAAGATTTCTTCAATAAACGTGGTTAAAAACATGTGCAAAATCCGCTATGATCCAATTAAGTGTGAGCCGCTGCAGATATTACATTCGTCCACATCCTAACACCATCCGAATTATTTTATGGCTGTAGATTACACAGAAGATAACATACGCACCCTTGATTGGCAAGAGCACATTAGAATGCGCCCCGGTATGTATATCGGTAAGTTGGGTGATGGTAACGCGGCAGATGATGGTATTTACATCCTCATTAAAGAGGTTATTGATAATTCCATTGATGAATTTGTGATGGGCAATGGCAAGACCATTGATTTGAGCATTCGAGGAGAAGAAGTCAAGGTTCGTGATTACGGTCGGGGTATACCTCTGGGCAAGGTAGTGGATGCCGTATCCAAAATGAATACAGGTGGTAAATATGACTCAAAGGCGTTTAAAAAATCAGTTGGGCTCAATGGGGTAGGTACGAAAGCCGTGAATGCGCTTTCGAGTTACTTCAAGGTCGAGTCTGTGCGTGATGAGCAAATCAAAGCTGCCGAATTCGAAAGAGGTAATTTGACCAAGGATTTTAAGGTTGAAAAAACAAGCACTAGAAAGGGAACGCGCGTAACCTTTATTCCAGATGCAGAGATTTTTAAAAACTACAAGTTCAAGCATGAATATGTGGATAAAATGCTCTGGAATTATGCTTACCTAAACCGGGGGTTGACCATCAACTTTAATGGGGAGAAGTATCAGTCAGAAAATGGACTAAAGGATTTACTCGAGCGCAATATTGATGAGGAGCCCTTGTACCCAATAATTCACCTCGAAGGAGAGGATATTGAAGTGGCTATAACGCATACTCAGAGTTATGGCGAAGACTATTACTCCTTTGTGAATGGTCAATACACTCCCCAAGGAGGAACGCATCAAGCGGCATATAGGGAGACCATAGCCAAAGTTATTCGAGACCATTACGGTAAAAATTTTGATGTTCAAGATATTCGAACCTCCATTACTGCTGCCATCAGTGTTAAGGTTATTGAACCAGTGTTTGAGTCGCAAACAAAAACGAAACTTGGCTCTCAAGAAATAGAACCAGGCGGTACTTCCATGCGTGCTTTCGTGAATGATTTCTTATCACGAAAGCTTGATAATTTCCTGCACAAGAATCCAGAAATCGCTGATCGCTTGCTGAAGAAAATTCAGCAAAGTGAACGTGAAAGAAAGGAAATGGCAGGCGTTAAAAAGTTGGCCAAAGAGCGAGCTAAAAAGGCAAACCTCCACAATAAAAAGCTGCGCGATTGTCGTGTACACTTTGGTGATAAAAGCGAGAAGAATGTTGATACATCCATCTTCATTTGCGAGGGTGACTCTGCCTCTGGTTCCATTACCAAGATTAGAGATGTTAACACTCAAGCTGTATTCAGTCTAAAAGGTAAGCCGCTTAATACTTACGGTCTTACGAAAAAGGTGGTGTATGAGAACGAAGAGTTTAACTTATTGCAAGCCGCACTTAATATCGAGGACGGCATAGAAAACCTCCGCTACAACAATGTCATCATTGCTACGGATGCCGATGTTGACGGTATGCACATACGCCTATTGTTGATTACCTTTTTTCTTCAGTTTTTCCCTGAAATAGTGAAGCAAGGACATTTGTACGTATTGCAGACTCCGCTTTTCAGAGTTCGAAACAAAAAGGAAACGATTTACTGTTACAGCGAAGAAGAACGGCAAGCTGCAGTAGTAAAAGTTGGAAAGACGCATGAGATTACGCGCTTTAAGGGACTTGGTGAGATTTCTCCGGAAGAATTTAAGAACTTCATCGGTGAAGACATTCGCCTAGATCCTGTGGTTATCGGAAAAGACGCAGCCGTGCAAGAACTACTATCTTTTTACATGGGTAAGAATACCCCAAGTCGACAGGAGTTTATCATAGAGAATTTGAAGATTGAAAAGGATGTTGTTGAAGAGGTGTAGTCAGATATATAGATGAGCGAAGAGAACAATAACATAGAAGAGAGAGACGAGGAATTTAGTCAGCATCAGGATTCGCAAGAAGGTCTAGAGCAAGTAATCCACGTGAGTGGGATGTACAAAGAGTGGTTTCTAGACTACGCATCTTATGTTATTCTCGAGCGTGCTGTTCCACACGTTAATGACGGATTGAAGCCTGTGCAGCGCAGAATACTTCACTCCATGAAAGAAATGGATGATGGGCGCTACCATAAGGTTGCAAACATCATTGGAAACACCATGAAGTATCACCCACATGGTGATGCTTCTATTGGCGATGCTTTGGTGCAAGTTGGACAACGCGATCTCCTTATCGATTGTCAGGGAAACTGGGGTAATATTTTAACGGGCGATAGCGCAGCTGCTCCCCGATACATCGAAGCAAGGTTAACCAAGTTTGCCCTAGAAGTCTTGTTCAATGCAAAAACTACCAATTGGCAATTAAGCTATGATGGTAGAAATCGCGAACCGATTACGCTCCCTGTCAAGTTCCCTCTGTTGCTTGCCTCAGGAGTGGAGGGTATTGCAGTGGGCCTTGCCTGTAAAATGCTTCCGCACAATTTTGTTGAACTCATTGATGGGTCCATCAATATTTTAAAAGGGAAGAGGGTAAAGATTTATCCAGACTTTCCAACTGCGGGGATTGCAGACTTTAGTGAGTATAACGATGGACTACGCGGTGGTAAAATGAAGGTGAGAGCAAGGATTCAAGCTGATGATAAAAAGACCCTCAGGATTACGGAAATACCATTTGGCACCACAACTTCGTCTCTCATAGACTCCATACTCAAGGCCAACGACAAGGGCAAAATAAAGATCAAGCGGGTAGAGGATAATACGGCTGAGCACGTTGAAATATTGGTTTACCTGAATGATCGCGAGTCTCCAGATAAAATGATCGATGCACTTTACGCTTTTTCAGATTGTGAGGTGAGTATTTCACCGAATGCCTGTGTAATCGAAAATGATAAGCCTCGCTTCATGGGCGTGAGCGAGATATTGGCTCAAAGTACTCAAGAGACAAAAGGCTTACTCAAATTAGAACTCGAAATAGAAAAAGCCGAGCTTGAAGAAAAATGGCACTTTGCTTCTTTGGAGAAGATATTCATCGAGAACCGTATCTATAGAGACATTGAGGAATGTGAAACTTGGGAAGAAATTATCTCCACAATACACAAAGGGTTAAAACCGCACACTAAGCACCTTCTGCGAGCGGTGACGGATGACGATGTGGCAAGGCTTACGGAAATAAAGATCAAACGAATATCTAAGTTCGATAGCTTTAAGGCCGATGAGATTCTCAGCCGACTAGAAGAAGACATTACCCAAGTCAAACACCATCTAGATCACCTTACCGAATACGCTATAGAGTACTTCAAAAACTTAAAGAAAAAATATGCTGCAGGTAGGGAGCGAAAAACGGAAATTCGATCCTTAGAGACCATCAAGCGCACACTCGTAGCTGCTAGTAATGTCAAACTCTATGTGGACCGAGCAGAGGGTTTTGTTGGTCGTGGATTAAAGCGCGGAGATTCTGAGTTTGTGTGTGACGCATCCGATATCGATGATATCATAACTATTAGAAGGGATGGTGTCATGATGGTTACTAAGATGGCCGATAAAACCTTTGTGGGTAAAGACATATTGCACGTGGGTATCTGGAAAAAGAATGACGAACGAACCATCTACAATATGATTTATCAAGATGGTCCTGCAGGAAATATCTATGTGAAGCGCTTTAATGTAACTAGCATTGTACGAGACAAAGAGTATGATCTCACAAAGGGCTCGCCCAAAAGCAAGGTTCTGCATTTAACGGTCAATCCAAATGGTGAAGCCGAGGTGGTGACTGTAATTCACAGAGCTAAAGCTAAAATCAAAAAGATAAAATTTGATTTTGATTTCAGCGAACAAGCCATTAAAGGCAGGGGGGCGAATGGCAATATCCTTACCAAACATTCAGTAAATCGAATCGAACTAAAGGAGAAAGGCGTGTCAACTTTAGCTGCCAGAAAAGTTTGGTTTGATGAATCAATAAAGCGACTCAACTACGAAGAGCGAGGAACTTATCTGGGGGCGTTTAATGGGGATGATAAAATCCTTACCATCATGCAAAGTGGAGACTATCGACTCACCGGGATTGATGTCTTAACCAAGTTTGATGAAGATATGATCCGCATCGAAAAGTGGGATCCCGATAAGCCTTTGGCGGCCATCTATTATGATGGGGAGAAAGAGGAACATTTTGTCAAGCGATTCCTTGTGGAAGACAGCGACAAGGCTGTCCATTTTATTTCAGAATCGGAAGGTTCTCATTTGTCGTTATTATCTACCAACTGGTGCCCCAAGGTATTACTGAAGTTTGATCAACGCAGCAACAAGCGTGATGATGAAGAGTTAGAATTGGAAGAATTCATCGCGGTTAAAGGTCTCAAGGCACAAGGAAATAAATTAAGTCGCTATAAGGTAAAAACCATTGAGGAGTTGGAGCCTCTCCCCAGGCAAGACAGTGATGAGAATGATGATGATAATGATGGCAATGGTGGTGAATCAATAATATTAGACGAAAGCCCAGCATCTGGGCTGAAACCGGCTGGTTCCCTACCCAAGCTGAAAAAAAAGACTAAACCTGGTTTAGTGGTGCAAGATGCAAAGCAGAGCTCAACCACCACAGAATCGAAAACAGATTCAAACGAATCAGCCAAGGCTCAACAGGATACTGCTACCACTGAGATGAAAAAGCAAGCAGAGCCTCAGCCTGTTGAGGACAAAACAGGAAATGAGAATTCCGATGATTCTGATTCAAAATCGGTTGATCAGCAAACACAGACCAGTGATGAAAAGGGAGCAGAATCGAAGGAAAGGGACAAGCCGGATTCAGTTTCTACTAAAAACAACGGCAAGGATTCTGATGATTCCTTTGGTGCGGGAAGTCAGATTACACTTGAACTATAAAGAAATCTTAAGTGTTTTCTCAATCCATTTGTAATGGATACTCAATTAAGGTCGTCTTACAAAATCGTTACTCAAACGTCTATTTAGACATGGTAAAATACTTCCTATTCGTGCTTAGTCTTATCGGTTCCATTCCTTTGTTGGCTCAGAACTATAATATGGAACTGCTTGGCAGGTTAGAGTTTGATGTAGAATTGAGTGATGTTTGGGGTTATGTAGACGAAGATGACAATGAATATGCATTGATAGGTCTATATGACAATTTTGCGATTGTCGATGTTACAGACCCTGCCGATCCCACGGAGGTATTTCGAACCATTGGCGGAAATTCAAGTGATTGGCGGGATATAAAAACATGGGGCGATTATGCCTATGTTACGTGTGAGTGTGGTCCAGGTCTTTTAATTGTTGATCTCCGCCCGTTGCCAGACTCTACCAACCTTACTTACACCTATTGGACTCACGATAGTGTCACCTTTTATCAGGCTCATAATTTGTTTATTGATGAAAAAGGTATCGCTCACATCTTTGGAGCGTTCTATTCTAGAGGTGGCTCCATCATGCTTAATTTGAATGATGACCCGATGAATCCAACAGTGCTGGGTGTTTATGATGAAAATTATCTACACGATGGCGTAGTGCGTGGCGATACGCTATGGGGGAGTGCTGTTAATGATGGAAAGCTGCAGGTAATAGATGTTTCTGACCCTTCCGAACCGGAGCTTTTATCCTTTTGGAGCACACCAAACAGTTTCACACACAACGCTTGGTTTTCTGACGACTCTCGCTACATATTTACCACAGACGAGGTGCCCTATGGAAGCATTGCCGCTTACGATGCACAAAACATTTTAAATCCAATTGAACTGGATATTTGGCGTGTTGCCGATACCGCTATAATTCCTCACAACACTCATTATCACAATGGATATCTCGTAACCAGTCA
>JALRDM010000058.1 GCA_023262195.1 Salibacteraceae bacterium
GGCGTATCGTTAACGACTTTATGGGTAAACAAAGACTCATGGGGCTTTACTTTTTGGGTGGAATTGCCGGTGCTTTGTTCTATGTTTTTGTCTATAGCTTGATGCATCTCGGTGGCGAGACCGTGGTAGATGTTCCACTGGTGGGTGCCTCTGCTGGTATTATGGCCATTGTAGCATTTGCAGGGTTTCGATTTGGTGATGTGCGCATGAACTTGCTGCTTATCGGACCTGTGCAGCTGCGCTATGTTGCCCTTGGACTATTTGTGATGAATACTCTACTCGATCTTTCGATGAATACTGGAGGTAAAATGTCGCATCTGGGTGGAGCAGCATTCGGTTTTTTCTACCACAGGAGCCTCATGAAAGGGAATGATCCCGCGATTAAGTTCATGGGACTATTCGATTGGGTGAAGAGTTTTTTCCAGAAAAAGCCGAAGCTCAGAGTGGTGAAAAATGAATCGCAATATTCTGCTCCTCAATCACAAACGTATGAGGCAAGCGATGAGACTCAGCGCAAGATTGATGTGATCTTGGATAAGATATCCAAATCAGGTTACGATAATTTGAGCACGGCAGAAAAGGAATTTCTGTTCAAAGTCAGCAATAATAAATAGATGAGATGAGCGGCAACAGGTTGGTAAGATTGCTCTTGTTGCTGGTAAATCTGATATTCATTTTAGGTCTCGGAGCTTCGATTGTGGCTCCATACATTGCACCATATTACTTCATGTTACCCTCATTTTTTGGCTTGGCTTTCGTTCCAATCCTCATTATCAACATTCTAATTCTGGTGTTTTGGCTATTGCTTCGACCCAAATATGCATGGTTTAGTGGTATCGCGATTTTGGCTGCTACACCAAACCTGCTGAATCATTTTGGGTTTAACGGATCTGCCTCAGAGGGCAATCTTAAGGTGATGTCATACAACGTTCGGTTGTTTGACTTGTACAATTGGTCAGGGCACAATGAGGCCACTCAAAATTTCTCATCCTTCTTCAATCGTCATGAAGCCGATATCTATTGCTTTCAGGAATACTTCAATTCTGAGCGCATGCCCAATGTAAATACGCAGGATGCCATCGCCCAAAACTTATCTCCTATTGAGCGACACGAATATTTTACGGCTGAACTGCATGATAAAAAACATCGATTTGGTATAGCTACCTATAGCAAATACCCCATCATAAAAAAAGGATTGGTGCCATTGGACACCGCAGACCATAACGTGGCCATCTATACAGATTTACTCATTGACCGAGATACGGTGCGCGTATTCAATATGCATTTGGCATCGGTGCATTTGAGCGAGATGGAAAAAGACATTGATGAGCACATTATGCGCAATAATCAATTGCAGCAATGGCAAGACTTAAAGCGGCTTATAAAAAGACTTGCAGGTGGTTATAAAAAGCGTGCCTTGCAAGTAGACCATATTGCCGATTACATTTCTGAATCACCCCACCCTGTGATCGTTTGTGGGGACTTTAACGATACGCCTGGCAGCTATGCCTACCGCACCCTCCGTGGTGATTTAACGGATGCGTTTACTGATTGCGGTTTGGGATTTGGCACCAGCTATGTGGGT
>JALRDM010000124.1 GCA_023262195.1 Salibacteraceae bacterium
CGGTTCTTCAAGCGGGTCCTGAGTTTTTCTTTTTGCTGATCGGTGATTCCATCTATTTGATCAATAACACAAACTACCTCGACTCGTGTTTCCAATTTATTCACCGCCTGACCACCCGCACCACTACTGCGTGAAGTACGAAATCGCAAGATGGGTTCAATATTCTCTCTCGTTACAGTCATTATGGATCAACATCTATCTGCACACGAGCTTTCTTATATTCTTTATGACCCTCTATGAGATCAATGCATTGCCAAAGAGCGAGTTTAGCCTTTGAATGACTGACGTCTTTTTCAAGTTTGATATATATGTGTCGTAGATATCTATTTCGAATTCTGGCTATAGGTGGCTCCTCTGGACCAAGTATGCGTTGACCAAATACCCCCCGTAATTTAGCTGCTAAGAATTCTGCAGCACTTCTGTTGAATTTAGCATCGGTATGGCTCACCTGAATTTTTACCAGTTTAGTAAATGGTGGGTAGTGATATCGTTCTCGCTCTCGAATTTGAGTTTGATACATCTGCTCGTAGCTATGATGCACAACGCTTTTAATTACAGGATGTTCAGGATTATACGTTTGAATAAGTACCTTACCTCGATCAAGTTTTCTACCTGCTCTACCCGAGACTTGAGTGAGCAATTGGAATGATCGCTCGAAGGCTTGATAATCAGGCCTACTCCAAAGTGAATCTGCATTCATAACCACTACCAACCCCACGTTTTCAAAGTCAAGTCCCTTGGTCACCATTTGCGTTCCTACCAATATATCATACGCCCCTTCTTCAAAAGCTGTTATAATATTTTGAAGCGCGCTTTTCTTTCTTGTGGTGTCCGCATCCATTCGAGCAATTCGAGCATCTGGAAAAAGCATTTCGAGATCATCTTCAATTTTCTCGGTACCCAAACCTTTCACTATCAAGCGCGGTGATGCACATCTCGGGCAATGCGTTGGTTGCTTAAAGCTATAACTGCAATAATGACAAAGAAGCTTCTCGAAGTAACGATGATAGGTTAAGCTCACATCACAGTTAACGCATTCTGCATTCCAACCACAAGACTCGCAAATTTGGTATGGAGCGTATCCCCTCCGGTTTTGAAAAATGATGATTTGTTTACCCGCTTTCAGCGTCTTTTCAATCTCTTCAGCACTTTCCTTGGCGAAGTCTGCCTTCATTTGCCTTTCCTTTAAGGCCTTTCTTAAGTCTACCACTTCTATGTCAGGCAAGCTTTGATTGCCATATCGCTCCTTCAGCTCTACCAGTCCGTACCTACCCGATTTGGACAAGTAAGTTGACTTTACCGTGGGCGTAGCCGATCCCAGTAAAACTTTCGCTCCGTGCTCATGGGCGAGCCACATGGCCGAATCTTTCGCATTGTAATGAGGTAATCCTTCGCTTTGCTTGTAGCTAGCCTCATGCTCCTCGTCTACCACAACAAGCTGTAGCTTTTTAAATGGTAAAAAAACTGAAGAGCGCGCTCCTACGATAACCTGAGGCGGATTCTCACCCAAAGCTTGATTCCACATCGTTATCCGCTCTTTGCTCGAGAAGCGAGAATGATAGACCATCAAATCTGCATTCAGCATTCCCTTCAATCTTGAGACCAGTTGCGTTGTTAATGCAATTTCGGGTACCAACATCAACACCTGACCACCAGACTTCACCACTTCATTTATAGCCTCTGCATATACCAGCGTTTTACCAGATCCTGTAACTCCATGAAGCAATGCAATATCTCTATCCTTCCATATTTCATTTAAGCGATTATATGCCGCTTTTTGTGTATCACTTAAAGAACTCATAGTCTCCTGAGAAGTCACGGTTGACAAATCATCAATTTCCTCGAAGGTCTTAACGATTCCTTTTGACTCGAGCGCATTGATAATTGCGGCAGTACTTTGGGTCAAATTCATCAATCTCTTTCGCTCCACCGAAAGGTTGGCTCCATTGAAAAAACCAGATAACTCTAGGAGCTTCGTCAACACGAAAAGTTGTTTGGGTGCCCTATCCAGCTTATTCATCGCCTCCGACATGGCTTTTTCGCTCAAGTATTCATTGCAAACCTTGACCATGTGACGAACACGAGGTTTCACCTCTTCTTTCAAAGCCTCATCTACTGCAACCAAATCAAGCCTGATGAGCTTATCAATCGACTTTTGAATTTTTGATTTCCGGCCAAGCTTCTCAATAATCTCTATCTGGGTCAGCTTCTCATCCGAAAGATTTGCCAAGACCATTCGATCCACTTCGTCAAGCTGATCGATGGCAATTTCATTGTCGAGCAAAATCAAATTGGTTTGTGAACTTAATCGCATAGCATTTGGTAGCGCTGCAGTCATCACCATACCTAGGCCGCACATGTAATACTGTGAAACCCAGAGCCAAAATTCGAGCTGTAAGCTCGTTACTACCGGAACACTATCCAAAACATAGGCAATTTCCTTGGGCGTGTGACCTTTAAGCGGTGCTACATCTGTTTCGAAAATCAAGGCGGTATAAAGTCGTTTCGGTCCAAAAGGAACAACTACCCTTTTTCCTGGAATCATTTCGTCAACCATTTCCAATGGCACCCGATATGTGAAGGGTGAACGCAGCGCAAGTGGCAGTATTACGTTGATGTAAAATGATTCCATGAATTACGAATGTAATGTTCGGTCCATACGCAAGTATTGGATGTTTAAAACTCACGCTGTATGCGATTGCAATGCTGGATTTTAGAGGCTAACGTTGTACCATGCTCTCAGCGCTTGATTGGTCCATAATTTTGGGATTTCTCGCCCTTTCTTTAGGAATAGGATTGTACTTCAGAAAAGAAGCTAGTGGCGGACTAAGCGACTTTTTTCTCGGGGGACGCAACCTACCGTGGTATGTCGCTGGTATAAGCATGGTCGCTACCACTTTTGCCGCTGACACCCCATTGGCTGTTTCAGAGCTTGTGGCTCAGGGAGGCATTGCTAAAAATTGGCTTTGGTGGTCGTTTATTATGGGGGGAGCAATGACCACATTTTTCTTTGCATCGCTCTGGAGGCGTTCAGGAGTATTGACCGAATTGGAGTTTATAACCTTGCGTTATGAAGGTCGCCCTGCACAATTGCTTCGGTATTTCAAATCTGTCTACCTGGGGCTGCTAATCAATGCGGTAATTATTGCTTGGGTAAATCTTGCAATGATGACTCTATTGGAGGTGTTTTTTGGTTTAGATAGAATGGAGTCAATCATCTACACATTGATTATGATGGTCATTGCCGTCATATATTCATCTCTTTCTGGATTAAAAGGAGTGGCAATCACCGATACTGTGCAGTTTTTCATTGCTATGATTGGCTGTGTGATTTTGGCATACATTGTAGTAACCAGCGATGAGGTTGGAGGCATGGAAGCGTTGAAGACCAAATTGCCAGCAGAAACATTCAATTTCTTCCCAACGATAGGTTTTGAAAGTTCTGATGCGCTTAACGGTTTCGGGTTGACAATTGGAGCATTTCTATCTTTCGTAACCATTCAGTGGTGGGCAAGCTGGTATCCTGGTGCCGAGCCAGGCGGGGGAGGTTACATTGCTCAAAGAATGATGAGCACCCGCAGTGAAAAGGAATCGGTTTGGGCAACATTGCTATTTCAAATTGGACACTACTGCATCCGACCCTGGCCCTGGATTGTGGTTGGATTATGTGCCGTAGCGCTTTATGCTCCAGAGTTTAATGACACACAACTTTCAGGGTTGCTGACTGACTCTAGTGCCGCTTCGGCTGATGAGTTTATTGCTGCTCAAGCACAAGCTTTTGATCCAGACCAAGTGAAACAAATCCAATATCACTACGCCCCACGGCTGGGATTTGTATTTACAATGAAGGACTTTTTACCAACAGGTTTGACTGGATTACTGCTTACTGCTTTCATTGCCGCTTATCTAAGTACCATAAGCACGCAAGTGAATTGGGGTGCAAGCTATCTAGTAAACGATCTTTGGCTTCCATTAACAAAATCATCCAAGCTCGATCGCGTCTTGGTAATGAGCCGTTTGGCTTCGGTTTTAGTAATGGTCGCTGGTGCTTGTGTCACCCCTTTTGTAACCAGTATTTCAGCCATTTGGGAATTCATTATGCATTGTGGAGCAGGTCTCGGATTGGTCTTAATACTGCGCTGGCATTGGTGGCGCATTAATGCCTGGAGTGAGATAAGTGCCACCATTGCTCCATTGATTGGATATGGACTCTCGAGCCTATTCATTGAGCCTAGACTTGGTAGCACTTTTGTAGATCACAATGGTTCATTTTATGTCACCGTACTATTCACTTGCGTAGTATGGATTACGGTTACATACATCACTCAACCTCAATCAAAAGAGTCTATAAGTATGTTTTATAATCGGGTAAAACCATTAGGTATCTGGCCTAATCAGGATATAGTTCGAAATAGAAAAGAGCTTCTTAGCTTGACTGGC